>JBKBSH010000404.1:2062-2371 GCA_046291795.1 Burkholderiaceae bacterium
ACGATCACGTCCACGGTCACGACGCGAACGAGGCGCGGCGCGGCGGGCTGCCGATCCTCGTCGGCGACGCCTTTCACAACTTCGCCGACGGCGTGGTGATCGCCGCCGCGTTCCTGCTCGATCCGGCGGCCGGGGTGCTCGCCACGCTCGCGGTACTCGCGCACGAGATTCCGCACGAGGTCGGCGACTTCATGATCCTGCTGAATGCCGGCTTCACCAAGCGGCGCGCGTTCGTCTTTCAGCTTCTGTCCGGAGCCTCGGCCGTGGTCGGCGGCGTGGTCGGCTACTTCGTGCTCGACGCCGCGCAGT
>JBKBSH010000039.1:0-11214 GCA_046291795.1 Burkholderiaceae bacterium
CCGCGACTCGGGCGTCGCGATCGGCATCGAACTCGCGGAAGGCGTGCGCGAGCGCCTCCGCGGTGGCGCCGTCCACCGCGTTTCTCACCTCGGGGCGATCGATCAACACCGTGGTGACCGCGCCGCCTTTTTCGACGCGAACGGTCATAGCGGCATCCGCAGCAGCGCGGCGGCGATCGTCTTGCCGAGGTTGTCCGAGCGCAGGTTGCGCGCGGCGCCGCCCGCCAGCGCCCCGTCGAGCACGATCTTGATCGCCAGCAGGTTGTCCAGCGGCCAGACGTGCACCGCGGTCACGCCGAGCCAGGCGAAATGCTCGCGCACGCGCTCGGCGGTGACCGCCTGCCGGATGAGCGCGTAGCCGGCGACGTCATTCGCGAACAAGCCGATGTCGGCGCGATCGCCCTTGTCGCCGCTTCTGGCGTGCGCGATGTCCGCAAGCCTCATTCGACCTCCGTCAGCTCCACCTTCACGTGCGGCTCGATCAGCGCGCGCGCGGCGAGTGCGGGCCAGTGACCGAGCAGCTGCCTCGCCGGCGTGATGCCGTGCAAGCCGCCCATGTACGGCGGCCCCGACAGCGCGAGCCACGGAAACAGCCGCGGGAAGGCTTCCGCTGCGCGCTTGTCATTCGTGCGTACCGCCATCCGCAGCCATACTTCGTTCATCTCGTCGACCCGCGACAGGTCGGCGTGCGGGCCGAGGAAGGCGTCCACACCGAGGTACTCGACGCAGAGTTGCTGCACGGGCACTCCCCGCTCGCGTATCTGCTGTTCGATCAAGGCGACCGTCGCCTGCGCCTTGCGATACGCATCGGGCCAGCAGAAGCCGACGACCGCCTCGCCCATCCAGCCGTCCTCGTAGCCGGCGACGATCTTCAGTTTGGGCGGCCGCGGCGAGCCGCGCGCGCCGCTCACACGCACACGATCGCCGCCGAGTTCTTCGAGCCGCAGCGCGCCCATGTCCAGCACCACGTCGGGTGAGGCGTAGGCGTGCGGATCGTGCACTTCGTACAGCAGCTGCTGGCGCACGGTATCGAAGTCCACCCGCCCACCGGTGCCGGGCGCCTTGCCGATGACGGCGGTGCCGTCCGCGCGCACCTCGGCGATCGGATAGCCGATATGGGCGAGATCCGGAATCTCGGCCCATTTCCGGGCGCAGCCGAAGTTGCCGCCGCTGCCTTGGCCGGAGCACTCCAGCAGATGGCCGACCGACAATCCGAGCGCCAGCCGGTCCCAGTCCGCCGGCGTCTTCGCCTCCAAGGGCCAACCCAGTTCGTGCACGATCGGACCGAGCGTCAACGCCGCGTCGGCCACGCGGCCGGTCAGAACGATGTCGGCACCGGCCGCGAGCGCCTGCGCGATCGGCGCCGCGCCGAGATAGGCGTTGGCGAACACGAGCCGCTCGCGCACGCCCGCCAGCGGCGCGCCGGTGTCCATGTGCGCGAGCGGCTCGCCGGCGGCGACCAGTTCGTCCAGGCGCGGCAGCACGTCGTCGCCGGTGACGACCGCGATCTTTGCCTTCCAGCCGCGCGCCCGGTAGGCCGCCGCCAATGCGTCGCGCGCGCCGCGCGGATTCAGGCCGCCGGCGTTCAGCACGAACTTCACCCCCGCTGCGTGCGGCCACAGCGCGGTCATCATCGGCACCAGATCGCGCGTGTAGCCGGCCTGCGGATCGCGGGCCAGATCCTTGCGCAGGATCGCCAGCGTCAGCTCCGACAAGTGGTCGGAGGCGATGTACTGCACGTCGCCGCGCGCCAGCGTCGCTTCGATCGGCTGCCACGAATCGCCGTAGAACCCCAGCCCGGCACCGATGCGCAGCGACTTCATCGGCCCGCTGCCGCGCGGCGCGGCGCCAGGAAGAACCCGGCGGTGGCACGCGCCAGTTCGTCGATCGACAGCGCCCCGTCGCGCCTGAACCAGGTGGCGGCGAAGTTCACCGCGCCCAGGATCAGCAGCCGCGCCAGCTTGACGTCGCCGCGCAACTGGCCGCTGGCGACGAGCTCGGCGATCAGCCCCTGCCACAGAGCGTCGTAGCGGTCCTTGACCGCGATCAGTCTGCGCCGGTACGCGGGCGGCAGCCGCCGCCACTCGTACAGCATCACCGGGATGAAATCGGCTCCGTCCTCCAGCAGGATGCCGAAATGCGCGCGCACCAGCGCGAAGAAGCGCTCACGCGGCGCGGTAGCCTGCGCCAGCGCCGCTTCGCTGCGGGCCAGTCCCTGGCGCAATCCCTCCTCCATCACCGCGAACAGGATCTGTTCCTTGCTGGCGAAGTGATAAAAGGGGCTGCCCGAGCGCATGCCGACCGCGGCGGCGATGTCGCGCACCGTGGTGCCGTCGAATCCCTTGTCGCGGAACAGCCGCGCCGCCACGCGCACGATCTGCGCGCGCCGGCCTGCGTCGCCGGCCGCGCGTGGACGCTTGCTTGGCTTCGGACGGGCGACTGCGGCGGCCATCGCCACCCATGCTAGTCACCGCCAGCGGGCGAAGCAACCGCTTGCTCGATTCGCTGCTGTGCGAGATTGTCACGCACGGGCCGCGCCCATAGACTGCGCGCCCAGCGTCCGTAGCGGAGAACCGCCCCGTGCAATCGTTGCAGATCCTCGTCAGCGGCGTCGCGCAGGGTTGCATCTACGGTCTGATCGCGCTCGGCTTCGTGCTGATCTACAAGGCGACCGAGACGGTCAATTTCGCGCAGGGCGAGTTGATGATGCTCGGCGCATTCGCTGGACTGGCCGCGTACGCGGGGCTGGGCTGGCCGTTCTGGCTGGCGTCTCTGACCGCGCTGGCGGTGCTGGCGCTGGCCGGGCTGGCGATCGAACGCGCCATCTTGCGACCGATCCTCGGCCAGCCGGCGTTCGCCATCGTGCTGGTGACCATCGGCCTCGGCTACGTCGCGCGCGGCGCGGTGACGATGGTGCCGAACGTCGGCACCGAGACCTTCGCGCTGGACGTGCCGTACCGCTTCGCCACCTTGACTGCCGGCGGCCTCGTTCTGTCGGTGCCGCAGCTGATCGTGATCGCGGCCACCGCGGTGCTGTGTGCGCTGCTGTACGCGCTGTTTCGCTACACCCGGATCGGCATCGCGATGCAGGCGGCTTCGCAAAACCAGCTCGCCGCGTACTACATGGGCATCCCGGTCAAGCGGTTGAACGGGCTGGTGTGGGCGCTGTCGGCGGCGGTGGCGGCAGCGGCCGGTCTGCTGCTGGCGCCGATCACGTTCGTGCACGTGAACATGGGCTTCATCGGGCTGAAGGCGTTTCCGGCCGCGGTGGTGGGCGGCTTCGGCTCGCTGCCCGGCGCCATCGCCGGCGGATTGATCATCGGCGTGGTCGAGGCGCTGGCGGGCTTCTATCTGCCGGAGGGCTTCAAGGACATCGCCGCCTACGTCGTCGTCCTGATCATGCTGGTCGTCAGGCCCACCGGGCTGTTCGGCGAGACCGCGCGCAAACGGGTGTGAGGAAGCCGCGCGATGCGTTTCGTCTTCAAGACCCGCTACGACCAGGACATCGCGCTGTTCGCGCACGGCGGCAGCCGCTTCTGGTACGGGATGCTCGCGCTGGCGCTCGTCACCGCGCCGGCGTGGCTGTCCGAGTACATGCTTTCGCAGATGGTCTTCGTCGCCATCTACGGCATCGTCGGGCTGGGGCTGATGCTGCTGACCGGCTACACCGGGCAGGTGTCGCTCGGCCATGCGGCGTTCATGGCCGTGGGCGCGTACACGCACGCGTTGCTGGTGGCCGCCGGCTGGCCCTTGCTGCTGTCGATCGCGGCCGCCGCCACGCTGTCGGCGGCGGCCGGCGTGATCGTCGGGCTGCCGGCGTTGCGCGTGCGCGGCATCTATCTGGCGATCGCGACGATGGCGTTCGGCTTCATCGTCGAGGAGGTGGCCGCGCGCTGGGAGTCGGTCACCGGCGGCAATTCCGGGCTGCAGGTGCCGGCGCCGTCGATCGCCGGCTTCAGGCTCGATTCGACCGCGGCGCTGTACTACCTGTGCCTGGCGTTCGCGGTGCTGGCCACGCTGGCGGTGCTGAACCTGCTGCGCAGCCCGACCGGGCGTGCGTTCGTCGCGATCCGCGACTCGGAGATCTCGGCGCAGAGCATGGGCATCTCGGCGGCCCGCTACAAGACCGTGGCGTTCGCGATCTCGGCGTTCCTGACCGGCGTGGCCGGTGCGCTGTACGCGCATCAGATCCGCTTCATCACGCCCGAGCAGTTCACGCTGCTGCAGTCGATCGAGCTGCTGCTGATGATCGTGATCGGCGGGCTCGGCTCGGTCCACGGCGCGTTCTTCGGGGCCGCGTTCGTGATCTCGCTGCCGCAGTTCATCTCCTGGGCGGTGGCGTACCTTCCGCAGGCGCTCGCCAACGCCACCGGCTTGCGGCCGGTGCTGTTCGGCGCGGTGATGATCCTGGTGGTGCTGCTGGAGCCTTACGGGATGTACGGGCGCTGGCTGAAGATCCGCACGTACTTCCAGTCGTTTCCGCTGTACCGCCGCGGCACGTTCAAGCGGCAGAAATCCTTCCAGAAGACGGAGCGGCTGAAATGAGCGCGCTGCTGGTGGCGGACGGGCTGTCGTTGTCGTTCGGCGGCGTGCGGGCGGTGCATGACGTCAGCTTCGAGGTGCGCGCCGGCGAAGTGTTCACGCTGATCGGCCCGAACGGCGCCGGCAAGACCTCGGTGTTCAACCTGATCAGCCGCATCTACGCACCCGACGCCGGCTCGCTCACCTTCGACGGCCGCGACCTGCTCGCGGTGCCGCCGCACGCGATCGCGCAGCTGGGCATCGCGCGCACGTTCCAGAACATCGAATTGTTCGAGCACGCGACGGTGCTCGCCAACCTGCTGATCGGCCGCCACCGCCATCGCGCCACGAAACTGTGGCAGGAGGTGCTGTTCACGCCGGCTGCCTGGCGCGCAGAGCGCGCGTTCCGCGAGCACGTGGAGCGGGTGATCGATTTCCTCGACCTGCAGCACTACCGCGATGCGCTGGTCGCCGGCCTGCCGTACGGCGTACGCAAGGTGGTCGAGCTGGCGCGCGCGCTCGCCAGCGAGCCGCGCCTGCTGCTGCTGGACGAACCCTCGTCGGGCCTGAACGTCGAGGAAACCGACGACATGGCGTTCTGGATCGGCGACCTCCGGGACGATCTGGGCATCACCGTGCTGATGGTCGAGCACGACATGCGGCTCGTCAACCGCGTCTCCGACCGCGTTCTCGCGCTCAATCAGGGCGAGGTGATCGCCGTCGGCACGCCGCAGCAGGTGCAGTCGCACCCGGCGGTGGTCGAGGCGTATCTGGGGACGGCGGCGTGAGCGAGGCGATCCTGAAGCTCGCCAACGTCGAAGCCGCCTACGGGCCGGTGAAGGCGATCCGCGGCGTCAGCCTCGAGGTCAAGCGCGGCTCGATCGTCACCGTCCTCGGCGCCAACGGCGCCGGCAAGACCACGGTGCTGAAGGCAATCTCGGGGATCCTCGACATCCAGAAGGGTTCGATCCTGTTCGAGGACGAGCCGATCCACAACCGCGACCCGGCAGCGATCGTGCGCCGCGGCATCTGCCATGTGCCGGAGGGGCGCGAGGTGTTTCCGCTGCTGTCGGTGCACGACAACCTGCTGATGGGCGCGTACACGCGGCGCGACCGCGACGGCATCGCGCGCGACCTCGAAACCGTGTACGGCTACTTTCCGAGCCTGCGGCTGCGCGCGCGGCAGGAGGCAGGGCGCCTTTCAGGCGGCGAGCAGCAGATGCTGGCGATCTCTCGCGCGCTGATGGGCCGGCCGAAGCTGATGCTGCTCGACGAACCGAGCCTGGGGTTGTCGCCGCGGCTGACGCAGGAGATCTTCTCCATCATCGGGCGCATCAACCGCGAGCGGGGCACGACGATCCTGCTGGTCGAGCAGAACGCGCATCTGGCGCTCGCCACGGCCGATTTCGGCTACGTGCTGGAAAACGGCCGCATCGTGATGGAGGATGCCTGCGCGAGACTGCGCGAGAAAGAGGACGTGAAAGAGTTCTATCTCGGCATCAAGGAAGCCGGCGCGCGCGGCGAGCGACGCTGGAAGAAACGCAAGACCTGGCGATGAGCGTGCTCTGGGACCTGTCGCGTTTGCGCGCGCGCGCCGGGGTGGCGCTGGCGGGCGAGACGCTGGCGCAGATGTGCGCGAACGCGGTGCGCCAGCGCGGCGACGCGGTCTGGCTGCGGCAGAAGGAGCTCGGCATCTGGCAGCCGACCACGTGGCGCGAGTTCGGCACGATCGTGCGCGAGATCGCGCTCGGTCTCGTCGCGCTCGGCTTCGCGCCGGGCGAGACCGTCTCGATCCTGTCGAACACGCGGCGCGAATGGGTGTATGCGGACTTCGGCGTGCTGACCGCCGCCGGCATCAGCAACGGCATCTATCCGACCGATGCGCCGGCGCAGGTCGAGTACCTGATGGCGGACTCCGCATCGGTCTATGTCTTCGTCGAGGACGAAGAGCAGCTCGACAAGGTGCTACAGGTGCGCGCGCGGCTGCCGCGGCTGCGCAAGATCTTCGTTTTCGACATGAAGGGCCTGCATCGCTTCAGCGATCCGCAAGTGTCGAGCCTCGATGCGCTGCGCGAACTGGGGCGCCGCTTTCCGCAGCAGGACGAGTGGGAGCGTCGCATCGCCATCCCGAAGCCGGACGACGTGGCGGTGCTGATCTACACGTCGGGGACCACCGGCAAACCGAAGGGCGCGATGCTCACGCACCATAACATCGTCTACACGGTGCGCGGCTACAACGCGATCATCCCGCAGGACGAACACGACGAGCGCATCGCGTTCCTGCCGCTGTGCCACGTCGCCGAGCGCGTCGGCGGCGCGTTCTTCGCTTTGTACACCGGTACGAAGCTGAACTTCGTCGAGAACCCGGACACGGTGCCGGAGAACGTGCGCGAGATCGCGCCGACCGTGATGGTGGCGGTGCCGCGCGTGTGGGAGAAGTTCTACTCGGGCGTGACGATCGCGCTGAAGGAGGCGACACCGCTCGAGCAGGCGGTCTACCGCTGGGCGATCGGCGTCGGTTACCGTGTGGCCGACCGCTACGTCGCGCAGCAGCCGATCCCGGCCTGGCTGAAGCTGGCGTTCCGCCTGGCGCGCTTCGTGGCGCTCGCCAACGTCCGCAAGGCGATCGGCATCGACCGCGCGCGGCTGCTGATCACCGGTGCGGCGCCGATCGCGCCCGATCTGGTTCGCTGGTACCTGGCGCTCGGCGCGCATATGTGCGAGGTGTGGGGCCAGACCGAGAGCTGCGGCGCGTCCACCGCCACGCCGCCGGACAGGATCAAACCGGGCCGTATCGGACCAGCCGCACCGTTCTGCGAAGTGAAGGTCGACGCGCGCGGCGAGCTGCTGATCCGCGGCCCGGTGGTGTTCAAGGGGTATCTGAACCAGCCCGAGAAGACGGCCGAGACGATCGATGCCGAGGGCTGGCTGCACACCGGCGACGTCGGCGAGGTCGACGCCGACGGCTATTTCCGCATCACCGACCGCATGAAGGACATCATCATCACCGCCGGCGGCAAGAACGTCACGCCGAGCGAAATCGAAAACGAGCTGAAGTTCTCGCCGTACATCACCGACGCGGTGGTCATCGGCGACCGCCGCCCGTACCTGACGGCGCTCGTGATGATCGACCAGGACAACGTCGAGAAGTGGGCGCAGGACCACGACGTGCCGTTTTCCAGCTACGCGAGCCTGGCGCGCGCGCCCGAGGTGGTCGAGCTGATCCGCGGCGAGGTCGAGCGCGTCAACCGCAAGTTCGCGCGCGTCGAAAGGATCAAGCAGTTCCGGCTGATCGACCGCCGCCTGACCGCGGAGGACGAGGAGCTGACGCCGACGATGAAGCTCAAGCGCGCGCTGGTGCAGAAAAAATACGCCGCGCTGGTCGAGGAAATGTACGGATCCTCATGAGCGGCGCCGCGTGCCATCATCGGTTTACTGCTGCATCCGGCGGGGGCGCCGGTACCGACCAAGGAGACGAACGATGAAACTGAAACTGTTGGTAGCGGCGGCGCTGTCGGCCGCCTCGCTGTGGGCCGCGGCGCAGTCGCCCGGCATCACGAAGACCGAGATCGTCGTGGGCACGATCCAGGACCTGTCGGGTCCGATCGCCGCCTTCGGCAAGCAGGCGAGAAACGGCCTCGTCATGCGCGCCGACGAGATCAACGAAGTGGGCGGCGTCAACGGCCGCAAGATCAAGCTGATCGTCGAGGATCACGGCTACGACCCGCGCCGCGCGCTGCTGGCGGCGCAGAAGCTGATCACGCAGGACAAGGTGTTCGCGATCCTCGCCCACATCGGCACGCCGACCAACATGGCGGTGATGCCTCTGCAATTCGAGCGCGGCGTGATCAACTTCTTTCCGCTGACCGGCGCGCGCGAGATGTTCGAGCCGTTCCACCGTTTGAAGTTCGCGTTTTCGCCGCCGTACTACGACCAGATGCGAACGATGGTCCCGCACCTGGTCAAGCAGAACAACTACCAGCGCGTCTGCGCGCTGTACCAGGACGACGAGTTCGGGCTCGAGGTGCTGCGCGGCGCCGAAGCGGGACTGAAGACGGTCGGCATGCAGCTCGCCGAGCGCACGTCGTACAAGCGCGGCGCGACCGACTTTTCCTCGCAGGTGGCGCGGCTGAAGGCGGCGAACTGCGATCTGGTCGTGCTCGGCACGATCATCCGCGAGACGATCGGCACCATCGCCGAGGCGCGCAAGACGGGCTTCAACCCCGCGTTCATCGGTACCACGGCGCTGTACACGCATCTGATCCACGCGCTCGGCGGCAAGGCGATGGACGGGCTGTACGGCGTGCAGGGCGCCGGCCACCCGTACCCGGACGATGCCTCCGCGTCGGTGCGCAACTGGGCCGCGCGCTACAAGGCGAAGTTCAACGAAGACCCGACCGTGTTCTCGGTCTACGGCTACTACATCATGGACGTGTTTGCCAAAGCGGCGGAGAAGGCGGGCCCGAACCTGACGACCGACACCTTCATCAACGCGATGGAGACCACCACGTTCCCGCGCGACATGTTCGGCAGCCCCGAGCTGCGCGTGACCAAGACCGATCGGCTCGGGCAGAAGAAATTCCGCCTCGCGCAGATCATCAACAGCCGCTGGACGCCGGTGACCGACTTCGTCGAGATGCGACCCGAGTAAGGTCCGCACGCGGCCGAGGCACGGATCGGCGCGCGCCGATCTGCCCGGCGGGAGCGCGCCGTCCTGTTCCGCCGCTGCGCGCGGCCGCGCGCGGAACACGGCGCGCCCGTCGGCGCCGGCGGCTAACTGATGATGTACGCCGCCGCCGCGGTGGAGACGAGCCGGTCCGCGCTGTCATGCAACTCCATGCGCGTGGTCGCCACGCGGCTGCCGAGCCGGATCGTCGCGGCGCTCGCGACGAAGTGCGGCCCGGTCGCCGGTCGCAGGTAGTCGACCCGCAGATCGATCGTGCCGAGCTTGGCGAAGCGCGCCAGCCGCGCCTCGACGGCCTCGTCCAGGTGGCGCGCGCCGACCGCCAGCATCACGGCCAAGCCTCCCATCGCGTCCAGGGCCGCGCTGATCACGCCGCCGTGCAGGCGGCGGTGCACGAAGTGTCCGATCAGTTCTTCGCGCATCTCGATGCGCGCCGCTGCGCGCCGCGGATCGAACGACGTGATCCGCAGGCCCAGCACGCGGTTGAATGCGATGTGCTCCTCGAACATCGCGCGCAGCCGCTCGACGAACTCCGGCTCGAACGGACTCGTGTCGGTCATCGGCTCTGCGTCGCGAGTTCCAGTTCGATCATCAGCCTGCCCGCCGCCACCTGCTCGCCAACGCGAACGTGGACCGCCCGCACGACACCTGCGGCCGGTGCGGTCAGCGCGTGCTCCATTTTCATCGCTTCCAGCGTGGCCAGCACGGCGCCGGCGGCGACGCGTTCGCCGACCCGCGCCGCGACGGCGACGACTCGCCCGTGCATGGCCGCGGTGAGCGCGCCGGCCGGCACGTTCGCGCCGGCGCGCCGCGCGGCGCCCCGCCCGCGATCGACGAACTCGGCGTCGCCGTCGCCCGCATGCAACCGGATCCGGTCGCCTTGACGGTCGAAGAACACGGCCCTGCGGCGGCCACCGATCGCCACGTCGTTCCAGTGCCCGGCGCGCAGCGGCGCGCGACACGCGATCTGCACCGACCCGACGCGCGCGGCGAGTGCGCCGCCCGCCACCGTGCCGCGCCTTTCCTCTTCGCCGCACGCGATCCGGTACGGGCAGGCGCGCTCGCCGCTGCTCGACCAAGCGCGCCACTCATCCGGCCAGGCGACGTCGCTGGCGTGCGTGCTGATGAACGCGGCGAGCGCCCACAGCGATTCGGGCGGCGGCGCGCACAGATCCGAGTGGCATTCGTCGACGAATGCGGTCGAAGCGGCGCCTGAACCGAAGACCGGGTGCCGCAACACACGCGCGAGAAACGCGCGATTGGTCGGCACGCCGACGACGACCGTGCGCTCCAGCGCAGCCGCCAGCTTGCGCGCGGCCGCCTGTCGAGTGGGCGCGTGCGCGATCAGCTTGCCGAGCAGCGAGTCGTAGTGCGGGCTGATCAGAGCGCCCGTTTCGAGCGCATGGTCGAAGCGCACGTCGGGCGGCGGTACGAATCGCTCGATGCGCCCGCTGCGCGGCAGAAAGCCCGCGGCCGGATCCTCGGCGCACAGCCGCGCCTCGATCGCATGGCCGCCGGACTCGAAGCGCGCGAGCAATTCTTCCTGGACCAGCGACAGGCGCTCGCCGGCGGCGATGCGCAGTTGCCAGGCGACGAGATCCAGCCCGGTCACGGCTTCGGTCACCGGATGCTCGACCTGCAGCCGGGGATTCATCTCCATGAAGTAGAACGCATCGCCGTCGAGCAGGAACTCGACCGTGCCGGCGCCGACGTAACCGATCGAGCGCGCCAGCGCGACCGCCGCTTCGCCGAGCGCGCGCCGCAGCCCGGGCGTGACCACCGGCGACGGCGCTTCCTCGACGATTTTCTGGTACCGACGCTGCACCGAGCAGTCGCGCTCGCCGACGAACACCGTCCGGCCTTGCGCGTCGGCCAGGATCTGGATCTCGACGTGACGCGGCGCGAGCAGCGCGCGCTCGAGCAGCAGCCGGTCGTCGCCGAACGCCGCGCGCGCTTCCGAGCGAGCCTGTGCCAGCGCCGCCGGCAGTTGCGATGCGTCGCGCACCAGC
>JBKBSH010000405.1:0-2367 GCA_046291795.1 Burkholderiaceae bacterium
GGATAATCGACCCAATGGTAGATGCAGCGGCGCTTGACCGCGTCGTGGATCTCCCGCGTGCGGTTGGACGTGATCACGACGATCGGCGGCCGTTCGGCGCGCACCGTCTTCCACTCGGGAATCGTGATCTGGAAGTCCGAGAGCACCTCGAGCAGATACGCCTCGAACGGTTCGTCGGTGCGGTCAAGCTCGTCGATCAGCAGCACCGGCGGGGTCGCGTGCGGCAGCAGCGCGCGCAGCAGCGGCCGCTCGATCAGGAAGCGCTCGGTAAAGAGCCCCGCCGCGACGTGCTCGCGCGCTTCGTGCGCGGGTTCGGCGAGCCGGATCTCCAGCATCTGACGCGCGTAGTTCCACTCGTACGCGGCGGCGTTGACGTCGAGCCCTTCGTAGCACTGCAACCGGATCAGCTCGGCACCGAGCCCGGCGGCCAGCACCTTGGCGATCTCGGTCTTGCCGGTGCCGGGTTCGCCCTCGAGAAAAAGTGGCCGACCCAGCCTCAGCGCGAGAAACACCGCGGTGGCGAGCTGGCGGTCGGCGACGTAGTTCTGCCGCGCGAGAAGCTGCGCGGTGGCGTCGATGGATTCAGGCATGTGCATAAGCGGACGTTAGCCGATGTCGGGCGACTGTGCCACGCGGCGCCGAGCCGGCGTTCGCGCGCCACGGCCGACGCTCACCGCTGCATCGGCTCGGCGATGTAGCGCGACACCCGCGGCGGCTCGTCGCCGACGTGAAATGCATAGCGGCGCGCGCGCAGCTCCGCGTCGGCGGCGGTGAAACGGTCGAAGCGCCGGAGATGATCGGCCCACGACTCGTCCAGAAAGTACTCGATGTAGCGACCCGGGTCGGTCGTGTCGCGGAACAGGCCCCACGACAGCGCGCCCTTCTGCAGGCGGTTGGCGCGGCTTTCGCGCATCACGGCTGCGAATTCGCCGGCACGCGCGGGATCGATACGGTACTCGACGGTGACCATGACCGGTCCCATCCGGTGTTCGACGGGAAACGCCGGCACGGGCTCTTCCAGGATGCGCGCGGGCGACAGATCCTGTTCGGCCTCGGGTCCCGCGTGGAAGCGCTTCGTCGCCGCCAGAAGCAGCAGCCCGGTCGCCGCGGCAGCCACGTAGGTCCGCGCGACGTCGACACCCCCCGCGACGTGGCCCCATAGCGCGGCGCTGCCCGCCGACGTGCCCATCATCGTCATCATGTAGATCGACATCCCGCGCGCGCGCACCCAGTCGGGCAGCGCAAGCTGCGACGAAACCGTCAGGATGTTGACGACCGTCAGCCATGACGCGCCCGCGATCATCATCGCGGGGGCCGCGACCCAAACGTTCGGCGCGAATCCCACAACCGTCATCGCGAGCGCCTGCAGCCAGGTGCCCTCGCGCAGCAGCCGGTCGCGCGTGACCAGCACGCGCAGCCGCGGCAGAAAGAAGGCCGCAGCGATCGCGCCGAGCCCGAGCGACGCGAGCAGCACCGTGTAGATCCAGGCGCCGCCGCCGGGCAGGTCCTTGGCCACCAGCGGCAGCAGCGCGAACAGCGCAGTCGATTGCACAAAGAAGATCGCCGTGCGCAACAGCACCGCACGCATCGGCCGCGACTGGGTCACGTACTGGAAACCCACCCGCATCGCGCCGAAGAAGCGCTCGCCGGGCAGCACGCTCGCCTTTGCCTCCGCGCGCCAGCGCATGACGATGAAGCCGGCGGCCAGCGAAAGCGCGGCATTCAGCAGGAACACGTAACCGCTGCCCACGGTCGCGATCAGCGCACCGGCGAGCACCGGCCCGATCACGCGCGACGCATTCATCGCGATTCCGTTCAGCGCCACCGCCAGCGGCAGCTCGCGGCGCGGCACCAGCTCGGGGATGATCGCCGCGTAAACCGGCCAGCGCAGCGCGAGCCCGATGCCGTTGCCGAAAGTCAGCGCCAGCAGCAGCGGTGCGGTCATCCAGCCTGCGACCGTCACCCCGCTCTGCACGACCGCGTTGGCCGCGACCCAGAACTGCGTGAACATGAACCAGCGCCGCCGGTTCAGGATGTCCGCGAGCGCGCCGCTCGGCAGTCCGAACAGGAACACCGGCAGCGTCGACGCCGACTGCACCAGCGCGACCATCACCGGCGACGCGGTGACCGTCGTCATCAGCCACGCCGCCGCGACGTCGTTCATCCACATGCACACGTTGGCCGTCAGCCAGGTGATCCAGAGCAGACGGAACACCGGCTGGCGCAGCGGAGCCCATGGCGAGGGCGTGTCGCGCGCAGCAGATTCGGACTCGGTTGGCGAGTTCACGGCGCGCGCATTGTATTGACCCGCGTCCGCGTGGCGCCGCGCGTGCACACACCGGGGGCGGGGCCCCCCCCCCCGGGCCG
>JBKBSH010000406.1:0-2363 GCA_046291795.1 Burkholderiaceae bacterium
GCGAACGCAGGTTTGCCCCGCCGAGCCATGCCGCCGCCGTCCACGGTCCAGTAAAAAGAAAAGCCCACCGCGTCGCCGCGGTGGGCCGTCTGCCAGCAAGACCCCGAGTCCGGTCGACTAGCGCTTCGGGGCCTTCTTGGCAGGCTTCTTCGCTGTCTTCTTCATCGCGTTACCTCGCATGAGAAGCACCGTCACACGACGGCACGCGAAGTCTCGACGCAAGCCGCGCGCGCTGTCAAGACTTTCGTGCGCTCGAAGTCATCCGACGCGAGCGCCGCCACCGAACGAGCACGACCTCACTCGGCCGGCGCCGGCTCCTCGACGAACGCCGCGATCGGCGGGCACGCGCAGAAGACGTGGCGGTCGCCGTAGGCGTTGTCGACGCGCGCGACCGGCGGCCAGTACTTCTGGCGCTTGAGCTCCGGCCGCGGAAAGGCGGCCTGCTCGCGCGAGTAGTCGTGCGCCCAGGTTTCTGCGGTGACCATCGCTGCGGTGTGCGGCGCGTTCTTCAGCGGGTTGTCTTCGCGGTCCACCCGGCCTTCCTCCACCGCGCGGATCTCCTCGCGGATCGAGATCATCGCGTCGACGAAGCGGTCCAGTTCGCGCTTGCCCTCGGATTCGGTCGGCTCGACCATCAGCGTGCCGGGCACCGGGAAGCTCAGCGTCGGCGCGTGGAAGCCGTAGTCCATCAGCCGCTTGGCCACGTCCTCGGCGGTGATGCCGCACGACTCCTTGATCGGCCGCAGGTCCAGGATGCACTCGTGCGCGACCAGCCCGTTGCGTCCCGTGTACAGCGTCGGGTAGTACGGCGCCAGCCGCCTGGCGATGTAGTTGGCATTGAGCAGCGCGACCTGGGTGGCGCGCCGCAGACCCTCGCCGCCCATCATCGTGATGTACATCCAGCTGATCGGCAGGATGCCGGCCGAGCCGAAAGGGGCGGCGCTCACCGGGCCGACGGCGCTCCGCTCGCCGGCGTTCGTCGCGCGCCGGGCGCCGGGCATTTCGCGCGACGGCAGGTACGGCGCGAGGTGGCTCTTGACCGCGACGGGCCCCACGCCCGGGCCGCCGCCGCCGTGCGGGATGCAGAAGGTCTTGTGCAGGTTCAGGTGCGACACGTCCGAGCCGTACTTGCCGGGCTTGGCCACGCCGACCAGCGCATTGAGGTTGGCGCCGTCGGTGTAGACCTGACCGCCGTTCGCGTGGACGATCTCGCAGATCTCGCGGATCGCCTCCTCGAAGACGCCGTGCGTCGAGGGGTAGGTGACCATCAGCGCGGCCAGGTCCTTCGCATGCAGTTCGGCCTTGGCCTTCAGATCCGCGACGTCGACGTTGCCGTTGGCGTCGCACTTGACGACGACGACTTGCATCCCGCACATGTGCGCGCTCGCCGGGTTCGTGCCGTGCGCGCTCTCGGGGATCAGGCAGACGTTGCGATGGCCTTCGCCGCGCGCGCGGTGGTACGCGCGGATCGCGAGCAGCCCGGCGTATTCGCCCTGCGCGCCCGAGTTCGGCTGCAGGCTCACCGCGTCGTAGCCGGTGCACTCGGCGAGCATCTTCTCCAGTTCGCCGATCAGTTGCGCGTAGCCCGCCGCCTGCTCGGCCGGCGCGAACGGGTGGATGTTCGCGAACTCGGGCCACGTGATCGGCATCATCTCGGCGGCGGCGTTCAGCTTCATCGTGCACGACCCGAGCGGGATCATCGTGCGGTCGAGCGCCAGATCGCGGTCGGCGAGCGCGCGCAGGTAGCGCAGCATCTCGTGCTCGGCGTGGTACCGATTGAAGACCGGATGCGTCAGGTACGGCGAGCTTCGCGCGAGCGACGGCGGGATGGCGTCGCCGACGGTCGCGTCGAGCGCGTCGACGCTCGCGTTTGCGCCGAAGACGCGCCACAGCGCCTCGACGTCGGCGCGCGTGGCCGTCTCGTCGAGCGAGATGCCGACCGCGTCGCCGCCCAGATCGCGCAGGTTGATTCGCCGGGCGCGCGCGGCGGCGTGGATCTTCGCCGCGTCGACGCCGCGCACGGCGATCGTGTCGAAGAAGCGCTCGTTGACCGCGAACCCCGCCGACTTCAGCCCGGCGGCGAGGATCGCGGTCAGCCGGTGCACGCGCCGCGCGATCCGCGCGAGCCCCCTTGGGCCGTGGTAGACGGCGTACATGCCCGCCATCACCGCGAGCAGCACCTGCGCGGTGCAGATGTTGGAGGTCGCCTTCTCGCGGCGGATGTGCTGCTCGCGCGTCTGCAGCGTCAGCCGGTACGCGGGCGCGCCCTGCGCGTCGACCGATACGCCGATCAGCCGCCCGGGCATCTGCCGCTTGAACGCGTCGCGGCACGCGAGGAACGCCGCGTGCGGGCCGCCGAAGCC
>JBKBSH010000407.1:0-2348 GCA_046291795.1 Burkholderiaceae bacterium
CGTCTTCGGCTCGGTGTTCAGCTTCGAGCACGCGATCGAACCGCTGTGGCTTGCGCCGCTCGAGGAGCCCCTGCCGGTGCTGCTGGTGCCGATCGCCGGCGGCGCGGTGCTGCTCGCGCTCGGGCTGCTGCTCGGGCTCGCCGAGTCCGTGTGGCAGGGCCGGCTGGCGAACTGGCTGCGCGAGGATCTGCCGGTCGTCGCCGTGTACGTGGGACTGCTCGCGGGCGTGCTGCATCCGGCCGGCTGGGCGCTCGCGGCGGCCGGCGCAGCGTGGTCGATCGCCGCCGGCGCGCTGCACGGCCGCCGCCTGAAGGCCGCGCTCGCCGCGCTCGGCGAGCTGCTCGAACGCACGCTGCAGATCCTGATCAACACGCTGTCGTTCGCGCGCGTCGGCGCGTTCGCGCTCGCGCATGCAGGGCTCGCCTCGGCCGTCGTTGCGCTCGGCGCGGCGGCGGGTAACGTCGTCGCGCAGGCGATCGTGGTCGTGCTCGGCAACGCGCTGATCGTCGCGATCGAGGGGCTGGTCGTGTCGATCCAGACCACGCGGCTCGTGCTGTTCGAGTTCTTCACGCGCTTCTTCCGCGCGGAAGGACGCGAGTTCCGGCCGCTCGCGCCGCCGCCCGTCACCATCGCCACGCACTAGGAGGAAAGAATCATGTCCGAACCGCGCAACCCGTCGAAGCTCGCGCTCGTTCTGACCGTCGCTGCCGCCATACTGGCCGCCGGCGGCACGGCGCTGCTCGTGCTCGCTCCGGCCGCGCTCGCGCAGACTCCGACCTCCGCGCTGCCGCCGGATGCGTGGACCTGGGGGCTGCTGTCGGCGGCGCTCGCGACCGGCATGTCGTCGCTCGGCGCCGGCTACGCCGTGGCGAAGCTGGGCACTGCGGCCGTCGGCGCGCTCGCCGAGAAGCCCGATCTGTTCGGCCGCCTGCTGATCTTCGTGGGACTGGCCGAAGGAATCGCGATCTACGGCGTGATCATCTCGATCCTGATCCTCAATCGGCTCGCGTAGCCGCCCGGGGTTAGCGTGGACGACCGCAGCGACAAGGTGACGCTCGCCTTCGTCGGCGACGCGCTCGCCGCAGCCGGGTTCCGGCTCGCGGGCGTGCGGGTGTTCTCGCCGCAGCCCGGCGAGGAGCGCGCCGCGTTTGCGCAGGCGCTCGCGGCCGCGGCTGCGGTGTTCGTCACGGCGGAAGTCGCGGCGAAGCTGGAGGGTTCGGAGCTCGAGCGTGCGCTCGCCGCGGCAACGCCGCTGGTCGCGATCGTGCCCGATGGGGCGCCGGCGTCCTTCGATCCCGCCGAGCGCGTGCGCCGGCAGCTCGGTGTCGAACGATGAACCTCGAGGAGCGCACTCGGGCCCTGCTCGCGGTGGTCGAGGAATTCCGCCGCCGCCGCTGCGCCGAGCTGATCGAGCCGGCCGACGCACAGGCGCGCGAAATCGTTCGCAATGCGTTGGCCGAGGCGCGCCGCCGCGTGCGCACGGCGATCGCGGAAGAGCGTCAACGCGTCGCCGCCGAGATCGCCGCGGCCGAGGCGCGCCTGGCGACGCAAAAGCGGCTCGCGGCGCAACGCCGTGCGATGCAGTTGCTCGCGCAGGCCTGGGACCGTCTGCGCGCCGCGCTCGCCGCGCGCTGGCGAGCGCCCGAGACGCGCGCGCGCTGGGTCGACGCGCATCTTGCGCGCGCAACGCGCGCGCTGCCTGCGGGTGCATGGACGATCCGCTGCGCGCCGGACTGGCCCGCATCCGAGCGCGAAGACGCGCTGCGCCGACTCGCCGAACGGGGTTTGCGCGACGTTCGCATCGAGCCCGACGCGGCGATCGCCGCGGGCTTTCGCGTGCACGCGGGGCACAACGTGCTCGACGCCACGCTCGACGGCCTGCTCGCGGATCGCGCAGCGATCGAAGGGCATCTGCTCGAACTGATGGAGGCACCGTGAGCAAGGCGACGCTCACCTGGATCAGCGGGCCGGTGTTGCGCGCCCGCGCCCACGGACCGTTCCGGCTGCGAGAGGCGATCCGCGTCGGACCGCAGGCGCTCCTCGGTGAGGTGATCCGGCTCGGAACGACCGCCGCAAGCGAGCCCGAAATCGTCGCGCAGGTGTACGAGGACACCACCGGACTGCGCCCCGGCGTCGAGCTCGAAGGCACGGGCGAGCTGCTCGGCATCGTCGTCGGCCCGCACCTTCTCGGCCGCATGTTCGACGGACTGCTGCGTCCGCTCGCCGATGCCGAAGGCCGTGGCGCGCGCCACGTGCTGCCCGGTGCGGGCGGCACCCTGCGCGCCGCGCTGCGCTTTGCGCCGACGCTGTGCGCGGGCGACGCGCTGCGGCCCGGCGCGCCTTTCGGC
>JBKBSH010000408.1:0-2350 GCA_046291795.1 Burkholderiaceae bacterium
TGCCTTGCGTCGTCGTCGCGCCTAGCCCGCCGGCCCGCCGCACGCACTCTGCCGCGCGCTCAACTGCCGGATTTAGGTTGAACTTGCCTTCGAGGCGCTCCACAGTGATCTGCAGTCCCACGATCGCACCTTTCATCCGTTCGCGGAAGGTCTCGCTCAGCTCGACGTCCCACTGCGCGCGCCAGGCCGGATCGTGCGCGTCGATCAGCGCCTTGAGGATTCGCTCCTTGCCCGCGCTGTCGTCGACGCGGGTGACCCGTCCATGTGCGTGAACGACGACGTAGTTCCACGTCGGCACCGCTTCGCGCGTCGTGTACCAGCGCGGCGAAACGTAGCCGTTCGGTCCGTGGAAGATCACGATGACCGGATCGCCTTCACGCAGCCGGTCACCGTGCGGGTTGGCGCGCGCGATATGGCCGAGCAGCGTGAGCGCATCGCCGCTGTCGCGAACCACCAGCGGCAGATGCGTGAAGCAGGGCTCGCCGTCGGCTGCGGAGACCAGCGTGGCGAACGGATGCCGTGCCATCACCGCGCACAAATGCGCACGTTCGGTGACGGTGAAGTGGTTCGTCAGATAGATCACTTTCGGCTCGCGGGTCGCGGGTTGAGCGGATCGATGCGGCGGCCGCGCGCGTGTCAGCGAGGAACCTCGAGCCGTGACGCATTCGGCTGGCGCATTGGCGTTCGGGGCGACGAGGCAAGCGCACCCGCGTTGAGCCCTACCCGACGAGGTCCGCCTGCGAAGTAAACGCGTCGGCGAAGAACTGGTCCTCGGGCAGCCCGCAGCGCTCGATGAAGTCGCGCTTGGCCGCCTCGACCATCGCCGGCGCGCCGCAGGCGTAGACCTGGTGCCCGGACAGGTCGGGGAAATCCTCCATCACCGCGCGGTGCACGAACCCCGTGCGCCCCGTCCACCGGTCCTGCGGCGTCGCGTCCGACAGCACGGGTACGTACGAGAAGTTCGGCTGCTCGCGCGCCCACCGTTCGGGCACCTCGTTCATGTACAGATCGGCGCGCGTGCGGCAGCCCCAGTAGAGCGTGACCGGTCGGGCCGGCTTGCCCGGCTCTTCGCGATTGATGCGCTTGTAAAAGATGTGTTCGGCGATCGCCTTGATCGGCGCGAAGCCCGTGCCGCTGGCGAGCAGAACGATCGGACGCACGTTGTCCTCGCGCAGGAAGAACGCGCCGAGCGGCCCCTCCATGCGCAGGATGTCGCGCTCTTTCAGCGCAGGGAAACCGTCCTTTGCGATGCCGAACAGCGCGTCGGTGAACTTGCCGCCCGGCATGTGGCGGATGTGGAGCTGGATCTGCTCGTCGGCGTGAGGCGGCGTCGCGATCGAGTAGCTGCGGCGCGAACCGTCCTTCAGGATGAACTCGATGAACTGCCCGGCGCGGTATTGCAGACGCTCGTTCGCCGGAAGCTGAAGCGAAACGATCGCCACGTCGGCCGCAGGCCGTTCGATCTTTGCGATCCGGCAGGGCATCTTGCGGATCGGGATGTCGCCGAAGCCCGTCAGCTCGCGCGCTTCGATCACCAGATCCGTCTGCGGCCGCGCCGAACAGAACAGCGCGTAGCCCTTTGCCTCCTCCTCAAGCGACAGGGCCGAGCGCGCGTGCGGACAGTGCACGACGCGGCCTTCGATCAACTTGCCCTTGCAGGTCCCGCAGGCGCCGTTCTTGCAGCCGTACGGAAGACCGATGCCGGCGCGCAGCGCCGCGGTCAGGACGGTTTCGTCGCCTTCGACGGTGAACTCGCGGCCCGACGGCCGAACGATGACGCGGTGGCTCATACAATCGCTGCATGCACAAGGAAGCGCCCGCGGAGATGCCGCGCGTCGCACCGGTCCGCCGCGGACGCAGATTCGGACGGCCGCGGCTGCTGATCGTCGGCTGCGGCGACATCGGCCTGCGGATTCTCGCACGGCTGCACGACCGCTACCGCGTGATCGCGCTGACGTCGACGCCGAAGCGCGTACCCGAGCTGCGCGCCGCGGGAGCGCTGCCGATCGTCGGCGATCTCGACGCGCCCGCGACGCTCGCGCGCTGCGCGCCGTTCGCCGGCCGGGTGATCCACCTCGCGCCGCCGCCGGAGCATGGCCGCCGCGACCCGCGCACGCGCCATCTGATCGCCGCGTTCGCCGGCCGCAGCGCGCGCCTCGTGTACGTCAGCACCACCGGAGTCTACGGCGACGCGCACGGCGCATGGATCGACGAGACCGCGCCGCTCGCGCCGGCGAGCGACCGCGCGTTTCGCCGGATCGACGCGGAGCGCACGCTGCGCCGCGCGGGTGCGAGCGGCGCGCTGCGCGCGTCGATCCTGCGCGCGCCCGGCATCTACGACGAGCACGCG
>JBKBSH010000409.1:0-2344 GCA_046291795.1 Burkholderiaceae bacterium
ATTGCATCACGTGCCGCTGGTCACGCCGGCACAGGCGCGAAGGCTTTCGCGGCTCGATCCTTTCGAGCGGCGGATCGGTCACCTGAAGCAGTACCCGAAGCCGCGCCCCGGCGCGCGCGCACGGCGGCCGGCGAGGAGTCAGCGATGACGACGATCCACGACCCGCACGGTCGGCGGCTGCCGATCAAGCTCGACCCCACCTCGAACGGCGAATTCGCGCCGGTGCCGCTGCCATCCGCTGCGCGAATGGCGCGCGGCGCGGCGCAGGCGGCCGTCGACGATGCCGCGCGCCGGCTCGGCCTGCCGCGCCGGCGTTATCTGGTATCCCTGCTCGGCGCGGCAGCCACGCTGGCGGCGTTCGACCGCGCGTTCGCCGCCGCCGGTGCGCGCGGCGGCCGCTACGCGTTGCCCCGCGAGGCGCCGTACGAGCTCGCCGCCGCGCGGCAAGCGCTCGCCGGCGACGAGTTCATCTTCGACGTTCAGCTCCATCACGTGAACCCGCAGGGCGCATGGCGCAGGCGCGCCGGACCCAACGCCTTCAAAGGCTTCCCGAACGCAGGCTGCGGCAAGGCCGATCACGTCGAGTGCTTCTCGTCCGAGCGGCTGCTGAAGGACGTGTTTCTCGACAGCGATACCGCGATGGGCGTGCTGTCGCACGTCCCCGGCGGCGTCGATACCAACCCGCTCGACTTCGAAGCGGCAGGCGCCACGCGCGCGGCCGCCAACGCGCTCGACGGCACCGAGCGGCTGCTGCTGCACGGCCGCTGCATGCCCACGCTCGCGGGCGAGGTCGAAGGCATGGACGCGCAGGCGGCGCGCTGGCCGCTCGCGGGTTTCAAGACCTACACGCAGTTCGGTCCGCGCGACGGCGCCGCGGGCTTTCATCTCGACGACGAACGTTACGGCCTGCCGTTCATCGAGCGCGCGCGCAAGCTCGGCGTTCGCAACGTCTGCGTGCACAAGGGGCTGGCGTTCGGCCCGCGCGGTTACGAGTTTTCGAGCAGCCTTGACGTCGGCCGCGCGGCCAGGCGCTATCCGGAGCTGAACTTCCTCGTCTATCACTCCGGATTCGACACGGGCGTCAAGGAGGGGCCGTACGACCCTCAAGCGAAGTTCGGCGTCGACGCGCTGATCCGCTCGGTCGCGGAAAACGGCGTGAAAAACGTCTACGCCGAGCTGGGCAGCACCTGGCGCTTCGTGATGCGCGATCCGGATCAGGCCGCCCACCTGCTCGGCAAGCTGCTGAAACACCTCGGCGAGGACAACATCCTGTGGGGCACCGACTCGATCTGGTACGGCAGCCCGCAGGACCAGATCCAGGCGTTCCGCGCGTTCGAGATCAGCCGCGAGTTCCAGGAGCGCTACGGCTATCCGGCGCTCACGCCCGCGGTCAAGCGCAAGGTCTTCGGGCTGAACGCCGCGCGCGTCTACGGGCTCGAGCCCGACGCGATTCGCGGCAGGCTCGCTCGCGACCGCGTGCACAAGGCGAGGCTCGAGTACCTGAATGCACCCGATCCGTCGTTCGCAACGCTCGGCCCGCGCACGCGCCGCGAGTTCATCGCGTTGCGCCGGTTGCACGGCGACTTGCCGTGACGGACGCCGTCCGGCGCGGCACCGAAAATGCGGCTAAATTGTCCGGCACGACTGCGACTGCATCCGGCAAACGGATGGACCGACTGTTCGCGATCCTGGGCGCGGCGAGCGCTTTCGTCGGCGTGGCTGGCGGCGCGTTCGGCGCGCACGCGCTGAAGGCGCGGCTCGCGCCCGATCTGCTCGCGATCTTCGAGATCGGCGTGCGCTACCAGCTCGTGCACGCGCTCGCGCTGCTCGCGGTCGCCTGGGCCTGCACGCGCTGGCCGGGCCGGCTCGCCGCCGCGAGCGGCTGGTCGTTCGCCGCAGGCACCGTGCTGTTCTCGGGAAGCCTGTATCTGCTCGCGCTGACAGGCGTGCGCGCGTTCGGCGCGGTCACGCCCGTCGGCGGTGCGCTGTTCCTCGCGGGCTGGTTGCTGCTCGCGGCCGCCGCCTGGTGCGGCGTGCGGCCGGGTCACGAGTGAAACGCCGATACGCGGCGGCCCGCACGCGCGCGGCGAGTATCCCGCATCGGCGCGCCGCTAAACTTGCGCCCTCCGAGGGAGCCTGCGATGGCCGCGCCAACCGAAATCAGAAACATGGCGGTGTTCTGCGACTTCGAGAACATCGCGCTCGGCGTCGCCGAGGCCAAGTACGACAAGTTCGCGATCCGGCTGGTCCTCGAGAAGCTGCTGGTCAAGGGCAGCATCGTCGTGAAAAAGGCGTACTGCGACTGGGAGCGCTACAAGTCGTTCAAGGCGCCGATGCACGAGGC
>JBKBSH010000410.1:0-2332 GCA_046291795.1 Burkholderiaceae bacterium
CTGTATTCGCTCGACGGCTACTTCGATCTGGACGACGCGCAGAAAGACCTGGCGCGCGCCCGCACGCGCGCGCTGCTCGACTGGCATCGCGCCACACAGTTGCGCGGGTACGCGGCGCTGATCGAGACGGCACAGGCGAAGCTCGCCTCTTCCGTCGGCGCGGACGACGTGCTCGCTTTTCAGGAGGATGTCTACGCGCGACTCGGCGCGCTCGGCGAACGCGCCGCGCCCGATCTGGCGGAGCTCGCGCTGACGCTGGCGCCGGCGCAGCTCGAACGCTTCGCCGGCAAGCTCGCGAACGACACCTCGAAGGTGCGGCGCGAGCTGGTGCGTTTTGCCGGGCGCGAATCGCTCGACGATCGGGTCAAACGTTACGTCGAGCGCGCCGAGTCGTGGCTCGGCGCGCTCGAGACGGCGCAGCGCGAGCTGATTCGCGGCACGCTCGCTGCGCGTCCCGACCATCAGCAGTTCTGGATCGACGAGCGCGAACGGCGGCAGCAGGAT
Organism: Burkholderiaceae bacterium; assembly: GCA_046291795.1. GTDB lineage: Bacteria > Pseudomonadota > Gammaproteobacteria > Burkholderiales > Burkholderiaceae_F > DSNY01. The sequence continues at coordinate 505 of JBKBSH010000410.1, forward strand.
CTGCTCGCGGTACTGACGCGGATCCAGCGCGAGCGGCCCGATCGGGCGACGGCGGCGCAATGGCTGCGCGAGTACTTCGCGCGGCTTGCCATGCCGGTCGAGCGCGAGCGCGCCGAGCGCGTCGCCGCGCTGCGCCGGGCCGATGCAGAGCTGATCGCGCAAGTCGTCAACAGCGCCTCGGCCGAGCAGCGCACCACACTGCTGCGGAAGCTGCGCGGCTACGCGGAGGACTTCACCGCGCTCGCCGCTTCGGGCCGACGCGGCTGAGCGGGTCGGCGGTCAGGCGCCGTGCGCGCGGGGCGCGTGGCTCGCCCGGTGCGCACGGTTGCCCGCGGTCGGCACGAGCGAGCCGGCCACCATGCCCACCGCGGCCAGCAGAAAGCCGCCGAGCACCGACGGGAACGCCTCGCCCAGCGGCGTGTAATCGAGCAGTGCCCACGTCGACATGCCCAGCACGATCGACCAGATCGCCCCCTGCCTGGTCGCGCCCTTCCAGTACAGCCCGCACACGAGCGGCCAGAACGCGCCGACCACCGGGAACTGGTACGCCTTGGCGACGAGTTCGTAGATCGGCGTGCCTTCCATCCGGATGCTGTACGCCAGCACGATGCAGGTGAAGACGAATACGGTGACGCGCATGTATCGCAGCGACTGCCGGTCGTTGATCTGCACCAGGTTCTTCAGCACGTTCTCGACGAAGGTCGTCGACGGCGCGAGCAGCGTGGCCGACGCGGTCGACATGATCGCGCTCAACAAAGCGCCGAAGAAAAACACCTGCAGCCAGACCGGCATGTGCTCCATCACGAGGGTCGGCAGCACCTTCTGCGAATCCTCCTTCAGCAGCGTGGCCGCGCTGTCCGGCATGATCAGGAAGGCCGACAGCCCGATGAACATCGGCACGCCGGCGAACAGCAGGTAGGCGACTCCGCCGATGATCGGTCCCTTGACGGCGGTGTCGGCGTCCTTCGCCGACATCACGCGCTGGAACACGTCCTGCTGCGGGATCGACCCGATCATGATCGTGATCGCAGAGCCGAGCCAGAACAGCCACGCGTTCGCGTTCGCCTCGGGGAAGAACCTGAACATGTCGCGCTGCGCCGCGTAGGCGGCCACCCTGCCCGCGCCGCCGGCCAGGTCCGCGGCGAACACCGCGATCAGCGCGAGCCCGATCACGATGATGATCATCTGGAAGAAGTCGGTCAGCGCGACCGACCACATGCCGCCGAACAGCGTGTAGACGAGCACGACCAGCGTGCCGATCGCCATGCCCTGCGCGACGCTGATCGCGCCGCCGGACAGCAGATTGAACACGAGGCCGAGCGCGGTGATCTGCGCGGCGACCCAGCCGAGATACGAAACGAGGATCACGACCGCGCTGAAGATCTCGACGCCCTTGCCGAAGCGCCGGCGGTAGAAGTCGCCGATCGTCAGCAGATCCATCTTGTACAGCCGGCGTGCGAAGAACACGCCGACCAGCACCAGGCACAAACCTGCGCCGAACGGGTCCTCGACCGTCTTCGCCAGCCCGCCCTCGACGAACTTGGACGGAATGCCGAGCACCGTTTCCGAACCGAACCCGGCCGCGAAGGTCGTCGCGACGATGATGTACAGCGGAAGCGAACGACCGGCGATCGCGTAGTCCGCGGTGTTTTTCACGCGGGAGGCCGCGTACAGGCCGATCGCGATCGACGCCAGCAGGTAAAGGACTACGAAAAAGATCAGCGTCATGGCGTCGGCCCGCGGGGGAAGTGGCGCGGCGATTATAGGAACGCGGCGAGCCGGCGATTCGCGCGGCCGCCGCTCTTTGCCGAGCGATCGTGCCGCACCC
>JBKBSH010000411.1:0-2331 GCA_046291795.1 Burkholderiaceae bacterium
GATCCGAACCGTCCGTACGGTTCGTTCCTGTTCCTCGGGCCCACCGGGGTTGGCAAGACCGAGTTGTGCAAGGCGCTGGCGGAGTTCCTGTTCGACAGCGAAGAACATCTGATCCGCATCGACATGAGCGAGTACATGGAGAAGCACTCGGTCGCGCGGCTGATCGGTGCGCCGCCGGGCTATGTCGGCTACGAGGAGGGCGGCCAGCTCACCGAAGCCGTGCGGCGCAAGCCTTACAGCGTGATCCTGCTCGACGAGATCGAAAAAGCGCACCCCGACGTCTTCAACGTGCTGCTTCAGGTGCTCGACGACGGTCGGATGACCGACGGCCAGGGGCGCACGGTCGACTTCAAGAACACGGTGATCGTGATGACCTCGAACCTCGGCTCGCACGAGATCCAGCGGCTCGCCGGGCAGGACTACGCGATCATCAAGGAGGCGGTGCTGGCCGAAGTGCGGCGGCACTTCCGGCCCGAGTTCATCAACCGCATCGACGAGATCGTCGTCTTCCACGCGCTGGACGCCAGGCACATCCAGTCGATCGCGAAGATCCAGTTGAAGCGCCTCGAACAGCGGCTCGCCGCGCAGGACATCCGGCTCGAGATCAGCGAAGCGGCGCTGGCGGAGATCGCCAAGGTCGGCTTCGATCCGGTCTACGGTGCGCGTCCGCTGAAGCGCGCGATCCAGCAGCAGATCGAAAACCCGACCGCCACGCTGCTGCTCTCCGGCCGGGGCGGCCCGATGGACGTGGTGCCGTTGGATTACCGCGACGACCGCTTCACGTTCGAGCGTATCGTGCACTGACGCGCGGCCGGCGCGTCAGTGCAGCGGGCGCGCCGGTTGCTCTTCGCTTTCCTCGGGCGGTTCGGCGTGGACCGCGTGGCCGGCCGGATTCGGAAACAGCGGTGCGCCGCAATCGTCGCAGTACTCGAGCGGGAAGCGGTGCGCGTGCGTGGTGATGCGCGTGACGCCGAGCGCGCGCAACGCCGCCTCGATCTCCTCCTGCGCCTTGTCCTCGTCGTCGCCGAGCAGCGGCCACACCACGCCTTCGATCACCGCGTCCTCGTCGTTGGCGGTCGAGATGCCGACGCGGATTTCCTCGACGCGCTTGTCCTCGAAAGGCGCGATCGTCGCCTGCAGCGCCGGCGGTGCCAGCTCGTACGCGAGCTTCAGGTACGACACCGCGGCCTCGAGCGAGAACTCGCGCAGCGCACGATCGGCGTCGCGCAGTGCGGCGTGAAACGCGTTCGGCGCGAGCACGCGGTAGCGGCAGCCGGTCAGCAGCGGTTGCAGCGCGTTGCCGGCCTGCTCGCGGAACGCCTCGATCGCGGCGAGCTTGGCGTCGGGGTCGACCCCCGTCTCCTGCCAGTGGTAGAGCGCCGCGCCCTGCGGCGCGACGATCGCCGCGAGCAGATAGCGGGTATCCGCCAGCATCGCGACCGGCTCGCGCAGCGCCTTCGGGTCGATCTTCAGGCGCGTGCCGTGTGCCGCCGCCGCGAACAGCTTGTCTGCGAACTCGCGCACCTCGCCGAAGGACTCCGGAAGCTGGTCGATCGAGAACAGGTAGTCGGCGAGTGCGACGCGCGTGCCGCGCGCGGCCAGATGTGCGGCGATGTGCACGCCCAGATTGTCCGCGAGCGCCGTCGTCAGGCTCGTCGCGGGCAACTTGTAGCGTGACCACGCGAGCAGCGGGACGGCGATCAGCAGCGCGTCGTGAGGCTTGCCGTCGATGTCGATCGTCGCGCTCTCGGCGCACGACTCCGCGAGATCGGCCAGATCGTCGTACGCACGCGCGTTTGTGCGCGCGAGCTCGTCCAACGCAGCGTCGATCGCGTCGTCGAATCCGCGCACGAGCCGGTCGTTGATCAGTTCGACCAGCCGTCGCTCCCACAACCGGTCCTCGATACGCGTTCCGGACTCGGACAGTCGGCGAGCGAGCTTGGCCAGCGTATCCGCGTCGGCGGAGTGGCGCGCGCGTGAGATGTAGCGATTGCGGCGCATGGGGTGTTCCTGCAGCTTCGGAGCACCGGATTATCCCACCGCTGCAGTGCCCCGCACCTACGGCTGACGGCGGATTCGCGGCTGCGGATCGGGCGCCAGCGGCGAGTCGGCGCTGCCGGTGCGGATGAAGTCCGCCAGCGCGTCGATGTCGAGCGGCCCGCCGATGCGGTCGCGTCCTTCGCGAAAGAGGCGAAAGCCGTCGCCGCCCGCCGCGAGAAAGCTATTGACCGTGATGCGGTAGCGCTCGTCGGGGCGAATCGGGCGGCCGTCGAGCTGCATCGAACCGGGGACGATGCGGGCGCCGCGCGCACCGTCGGATCGCCACGCATA
>JBKBSH010000412.1:0-2328 GCA_046291795.1 Burkholderiaceae bacterium
GGCGAGCGCGTTCACCACGTAGCCGATCGACAGCATCGGGTACGCGACGCTGACGTCGACCCGCGACAGCGCGCCGATCCACACGCCGACGCTGACGACGTAGCACGCCAGTCCGGCGACGATGTGCGGATGGGTCGCGACGGCGAAGGTCGTGCCGAGCCATGTCTCGCGCGTCAGCGTCAGCACGCCGAACGCGTTGGTGCCCGCCTTCAACAGCAGTTGCGCGGCCGCGTTCAGCAGCACGCCGGTCAGAATCAGCGCAAAGGAGGTCGCGTTCATGGCTTGCGGAAGACCACGCGCCGCGTGTCCTCGGCGATCACGACGAGCGGCAGCCCCGCCGACTGCACGCGCGGAAAGTGCTCGCGCGAGGTGATCGCGAGCGCCTGCGAATCGTCCGCCCAGCGGCGCGCGAATTCGTCGAAAGTCGGCACGAACCGGTGCGGTTCCTGCGCGATGCCGAATTCGAACTCGTTCTTGTGCTCCACCAGCGTCACCGTGCGTCCAAGGTAGAAGTTCAGGGTGTGATCGTAGAAGTTCACGCTGTACAAGGGTACATCGGGCCGCACATACGGGCGGATCGCGGCGGCGATCGCGGCGGCCGACTGCGCCGGGGCGAGCGCGTCGTGTCCGGTGATCACACCTTGGGTCGACACGAGACCGGCCACGCCGGCGGCCGCGAGCGCAGCGCCGCGTCGGCCGCGCGCATCCAGCCACAGCGCGCCGAGCAGTCCCGCCGCCAGCAGCAGCATCGACGCCGCGACCCACGGCGCGAAAGCGGCAAACAGCTCGGCGGGGATTTCGCGCGAAGCCAGCCGCGCCGACCACGGTGTGGCGGCCGCCAGCGCGAGCGCACCGACCGCGACCGGCGCGAGCGACCAGCGCAGCGCGCGCGTGGACGACTGCGCGAGCGCGAGCGCCAGCAGCACCGCGAGCGCCGGGAAGACCGGCAGGATGTACGAGGCGAGCTTCGACGACGACGCGGAGAAGAACACGAAGATCACCACGGTCCACAGCCACAGCACGCGCGCCGGCTGGAAGCGGGAACCGGGCTGGAGCCTGGCACCGAGCGCGAGCGCGCGCGGCGCGAGCAGCGTCCACGGCAGCAGACCGCCGGCGAGCACGGGGACGAAATACCACCACGGCTCGTAACGCCCGTGCACGCGCGTCAGAAAACGTTCGACGTGCTCGTGCCAGAAGAAGTAGCGCGGAAACTCCGGATTGGCGAGCGACACCGCGACGAACCACGGCGCGGCGATCGCCAAAAACAGCAGCAGCCCCTTGCCGAGGTGGAGCCGCGTCCAAAGCGCAAGGTCGCGCTGCCACAGCGAATACAGCACGAGCACCGCGCCCGGCAGCACGAGCGCGGGCAGCCCTTTCGACAGCACGCCGAGCGCCATGCCGGCCCACGCGACCATCATCCATCGCCGCGTCTCGCGTGCCGTCGCGCCGTCGCGCTGCGCCAGGAGAAAACCGCCGAGCGTGACCGTCATGAAGCACGCAAGCCCCATGTCGAGCGTCACCACGTGCGCCAGCCCGACGAGCAGCGCGCTGCTGCCGAGCACGATGCCGGCCGCGATCCCGCGATCGCGGCCGAACAGCCGCGCCGCGAAATACGCGGTGAACAGCACCGTCGCCAGCCCCGTCAGCGCGTTCCACAGCCGCGCGGTCCACTCGTCGACGCCGAAGGCCTTGTAAAAGACCGCCGTCGCCCAGTACTGCAGCGGCGGCTTGTAGAAGTACTTGATGTCATTTAACCGCGGCGTGATCCAGTCGCCGCCCGCCGCCATCTCGCGGGCGATCTCGGCGTAGCGGCCTTCGTCGCTCTTGATCAGCCGGCGTGCGTCGAGGTTCGCGAACCACACGCCGAGCGCGAACAGCAGCAGCACGACGCCGATGCGCGTCGGCCACACCGGCGCAAGCCGCGCGGAAGGCGAAGCCGGGTTCATCGAGTCCATCCGGGATCGCCCGTCACCACGCGCTACGACCGCGCGGCAGCGCGGCGTGCGGGACGTCGCTGCGCGCGACGATGACGTAGCGCGCATCGCGCGCCAACTCCGTCATCGGCAGCCCGGATGCGCGTTCGGCGGCGAAGCGCTCGGGGCGCATCACCGCATACGCCTGGCGAGCTTCGAGCCACGCCCGCCTGAAAGCGTCCAGGTCGGGAAGACCCGCGCCGGGACGCAGACGCAGCCCCAGGTCCAGCTCGTCGCGCCAGGCGACCAGCGTCAGCGTCCGGCCCAGGTGCACCGGCAAGGTCTGGTCGTACAGTTCGACCGAGTAAAAGGCCGCCGTGCCGTCGAGCGCGCCCCAGCGCGACTCCGCGGCGAG
>JBKBSH010000413.1:0-2325 GCA_046291795.1 Burkholderiaceae bacterium
GGCCGCTCCGTAGCCGCGCGCGACGATGCCCGGGTGCCAGCCGCGCGACTTCAGCTCGCGCGCGATCTCGATCACCAGCGGCGTCTTGCCGGTGCCACCCACGTACAGATTGCCGACCACGACGACCGGCACCCCGACGCGGTGGGCACGCGCCAGCCCGGTTCGATAACGCCATCGGTCGAATTCGCGCCAGGCGCGATGCAGCAGGGTCAGCGGATAGAGCAGCCTCGCGCCGAGGCCGCGTTTCTGCCACAGCCGGATCAGCGCCTGCTGCAGATACGCGCGGATCGGCATGGCCCGCGCGCCTACCTGCCGGCGGCCGCGGACTGCCGCTGCGTTGCGAAGCTGATGCGCGGCAAGCCGGCGAGCCGCGCGGCCTCCATCACGTTGATCACCGCCTGATGCGGCGCCTGCGCGTCGGCGTTGATGACCAGCAGAGGGCTCGTCCGCCCCTTTGCCGCGCGCTGCAGGACCTCTGCGAACGCGGCGGCATCGGTGAACGGCGTCAGCGCGCGGTCGATCGCGACGCGGCCGTCGGCGGTGATGCCGACCTGGATCTCGTTCGGCCGGTTTTGCGTTTGCGTCGCGTCGGCGCGCGGCAGCTCGATCTGCAGTTCGGCGAAACGGGCGTAGGTCGTGCTGACCGCGAGGAAGATCAGAACGATCAGCATCACGTCGATCAGAGGAATCAGATTCACTTCCGGTTCCTCGTTGAGCGGGCGGCGGAAGCGCATCAGCCGCCTCGGGCGAGCAGCCGTTCGTTGTACAGCGTGTCGAGCAGGCGCTGCGCCTGATCCTCCATGTCGACCAGCATGTCTTCGACGCGGGTTCGGAAGTGGCGGTAAAACAGCACCGCGGGGACGGCGACGATGATGCCGAATGCGGTGCAGTAAAGCGCGATCGAGATGCCGTGCGCGAGCTGCTGCGGGTTGGAACCCGCCTGCTGCGAGGCGAAGATCTCGATCATTCCGATCACGGTGCCGAGCAGCCCGAGCAGCGGAGCGATCGATCCGATCGAACCGAGCAGGGTCAGGTACCGCGACAGGTCGTGCGCGACGTGGCTGCCGGCGTTGGCGACCGCCTCGCCTGCGATGTCGCGCGGTGCGCGCTCGTTGCGCAACGCCGCCGCGAGGACGCGGCCGAGCGGCGAGTTCTGCTCGAGCTTCGCGATCACGTCCGGCGTGACCTGGCGCCTCGCGTGCAGCGACAGGACATCCTGCAGCAATGTGGCGGGGACGACCCGCGCGCGCCGCAATGCCGCGCTACGCTCGATGATCAGCGCGAGCGCGACGATCGAGGCGATGATGAGCGGCCAGATCGGCCAGCCGATGGCTTGTACGATCGCGAACAAGAGAAGAGCCCTTCCCGATGCGGGTACAGCGAACAAAGCCGGCAGTTTAGTGGCTCGCAAAGGGTGGGCAAATTTCCACAGAACCTGTGGACAAGCATGTGAACAACCCGTGCCGACGCGCGCCAAACCCGCGTCACGGCGCGTTTTCGGCGTCGTGCACGCGGCTTAGGCAAGGACAAAAACGCATGAAAATCAAAGCGTTGTCCGAAAAGACGAGGGGTGCCTGCCGCGTCCGAGGGACCTCGCGAGCCGCGGCGCGGCCGTGTGGATAGCTTCGTCCCGGGAACCCGCATGGCGCTTGAATCCGGCCAGGAAAATTCAGCAACGGTGCGCGAGACGCTGACGGTTTCTCTGCTGAACCGCGCCGTTGCTGGGCTGCTCGCGCGAAGTTTCCCGCTGGTGCGGGTTCGGGGCGAGATCGCCAACTTCATCCGGGCCGCGAGCGGGCACTGGTATCTCACGCTGAAGGACGACGCTGCGCAGGTGCGCTGCGTGATGTTCCGCGGCCGCAACGCGCTCGTGGACTTCGCGCCGCGCGACGGCGACGCGGTCGAAGTGCTTGCGCAAGTCGGGCTGTATGAGCCACGCGGCGAGTATCAGCTCACGCTCGAGTCGATGCGCCGTGCCGGGGCGGGCCGGCTGTTCGAGGAGTTTCTACGGCTCAAGGCAAGGCTCGCCGCCGAGGGGCTGTTCGACGAGGCGCGCAAGCGCGGGCTGCCACGGTTCCCGCGCGCGGTCGGCATCGTCACCTCGCTGCAGGCAGCCGCACTGCGCGACGTCGTGACCACGCTCGTTCGACGCGCGCCGTACCTTCGAGTGATCGTCTATCCGGTCCCGGTGCAGGGCGCGGGCGCAGGCGAACGCATCGCGGCGATGATCGAGACCGCGAGCCGCCGTGCCGAGGTCGATGCGCTGCTGCTGGTGCGCGGCGGCGGATCGATCGAGGATCTTTGGGCGTTCAACGAGGAGCCCGT
>JBKBSH010000414.1:0-2325 GCA_046291795.1 Burkholderiaceae bacterium
GATGGACGACGAGCGCGCGCGCGAACCCAACTCGCTGCCGCATGCCGCCGGACAGTTCGCGCGGATACGCCGACTCGAAACCGTCGAGCCCGATCAGATCGATCGCCGCCAGCGCGCGCCGGCGGATTTCTTCGTCGGGCAGGCCCAGCGCTTCGAGGCCGAGCTGCACGTTCTCCAGCACCGTGAGCCAGGGAAACAGCGCGAAGGTCTGGAACACCATCGCGATGCCGGGCGCAGGCCCCGTCACCGGCTGCCCGAGATAGCGGATCGTCCCCGCGCTCGGCTGCTCCAGCCCCGCGATCAGCCGCAGCAGCGTCGACTTGCCCGAGCCCGAGCGGCCGAGCAGGCCGACGATCTCGCCTTCGGCCACCGCCATGTCCACACCGTCGAGCACGCGCAGCTCGCCGCCGTCGGGCCTGGCAAAGGATCGCCGCAAGTCGCGGATCGCGAGCAGCGCGCCTGCGAGCGCCCCGGCGACGGGTGCGGCGGTCGAAGTCTGCGTGTTCATGCGGCTACCCCAGTTTGTAGCGGCGCTCGGCGTGCGAGTACAGCGGCCGCCAGAACGCGCGGTTGATCGTCACCACGAACAGGCTCATCACCGCGATGCCGAGCACGATGCGATGAAAGTCGCCCGCCTCGGTGGCACCCGCGATGTACGCGCCCAGCCCGTGCGCCTGCAGGCGCGTGTCGCCCCACGTTGCGACCTCGGCCACGATGCTCGCGTTCCACGAGCCGCCTGCGGCCGTGATCGCGCCGGTGACGTAGTAGGGAAACACCGCCGGCAAGGCGATTCGTCGCCACCACAGCCATCCGCCCACGTGAAAGTTGGCGGCGGCGTGGCGCAGCTCGGACGGAATCGCCGCCGCGCCGGCGATCACGTTGAACAGGATGTACCACTGCGTGCCGAGGATCATCAGCGGGCTCAGCCAGATGTCCGGATCGAGCCGCCAAGCGACGATGGCCGAGACCGCGAGCGGGAACAGCAGGTTGGCGGGAAACGCCGCGAGAAACTGCGCGATGGGCTGGATCGCGCGCGCGAGCGCCGGCCGCAGCCCGACCCATACGCCCACCGGAACCCAGATCAGGCTCGCCAGAGCGATCAACATCGCGACGCGCGCAAACGTCGCCAGCCCGAGCGCCAGCGCGGTGGCGACCTCCGCCGGCGCCACGCCCGCCAGCGCAAAGCGCACGACCTGCCACAGCGCCCAACCCGCCACGAGCACGAGCGTCGAGTTCCACACGAGGTCGCCCCAGCGCGAATCGCGGGCCGCACGCGTGCCGACCGCGGCGAGCGGCCCGATCCGATAGGTGCGCCGCCACAGCGCGCCCGCTGCCGCGAGCGCCGCCGTCACCATGCGCGATCGGCGCAGGATGGCGAGCACCCAGGAGCGCGCCGGCGGCACTCCCGATTCCTGCTCGAAGCGCAGCCCGTCGGCCCAGGCCACCAGCGGGCGAAACAGCAACTGGTCGTAGATCAGGATCACGACGAGCATCGCGGCGATCGCCCAGCCGACGGCGGCCAGGTCGCGTTGCGCGACCGCCAACGCGATGTACGAGCCCACGCCCGGCAGCGTGACCTGCGTGTTGCCCACACTGATCGCCTCGGCAGCGACGACGAAGAACCAGCCGCCCGACATGGACATCATCATGTTCCAGACGAGCTGCGGCATCGCGAACGGCACCTCCAGGCGCCAGAAGCGCATCCACGCCGACAGGCGGAAGCTGTCCGCGGCTTCCCGCAGCTCGGCCGGCACCGTGCGCAGCGACTGGTAGAAGCTGAACGCCATGTTCCATGCCTGACTGGTGAAGATCGCGAAGATCGCCGCGAGCTCCGCGCCGAGCACCCGCCCGGGCGCGAGCGACATGAAGAACACCACCGTGACGGAGAGGAAGCCCAGAATCGGCACCGACTGCAGGATGTCGAGCAGCGGGATCAGCAACTGCTCGGCGCGCCGGCTCTTGGCCGCGACCGTGGCGTACGTGAACGTGAAGGCGAGCGACAGGGCGAGTGCCGCCAGCATACGCAGCGTCGTGCGCGCCGCGTCGTGCGGCAGCGTGGCCGGATCGAGCGCCACCGGCGCGGCTTGCAGCGCCGCCAGCGGCTGCATGAGTTCGCGGCTCGTCTCCGCCAGGAAGACGATGAACCCGAGGGCGAGCAGACCGGCCAGCAGGTCGAAAACGCGCGGCGGCAGTTTGGTTTTCCGGATCACCGACCTGACTCTTCTTCGCTCGGCGCGTTCGGCCGCGACGGTCCGCGAACCTTACACGGGCGGATCGGCGCTTCAAAGCAGCCGTCGCGCGCGACGAAAGCCGCGCACGCTTTCC
>JBKBSH010000040.1:0-8547 GCA_046291795.1 Burkholderiaceae bacterium
GCCGGAGGAGTATTTCGACGTGGCGAGCTATTTCCCCGAGCTGGAGAAGCGCAAGTTCACCGTGCGCATCGCGACCGAATGAGCCGGGACAGGATCGTCCTTTCGGCGGGAACCCTGCGCGCCGAAATCGCGCCGGCGCTCGGCGGCGCGCTGGCAGGGTTGATCGGTGCGCTCGCCGCGTCGATGCCGAATCGGATGCGGCGACCGACGACGGCAGGCGCACTCGCGGTTGTCGCGTTCGGGCTCTTTCAGGAACTGCTCGAACCGTTCTTTCGCTCGGCAGAGCCGCTCGAAGCCGTTCACGAATGGCTGTACGACTCGGGCGGGCTGTCGCCGGGCGGCGCCATGGCGCTGTTCGCGCTGTTCGCGGCCGGTGTGGCGCTGTGGTCGCGCCGCGCTGCGGCAGTACGCCGCTGGTACCGAAATCAGCCCGCGCCGCGGCAGCGGGGCGTGCGATGGGCCGCGGCGGCGCTGTTCATCGTCGCGCTCGTCGTGCTGCCGCCCGCCGCAGGGCCCTATCTGTCGACCGTGCTCGTGCTCGTGGGCCTGTTCGCGCTGATGGGGCTCGGGCTGAACCTCGAAGTCGGCTTCGCCGGGCTGCTCGATCTGGGTTACGTCGCGTTTTTCGCCATCGGCGCTTACACGACTGCGCTGCTGACTTCGACCGGCGAGTACGGAATCGCGCAGGTCTCGTTCTGGGCCGCGGTGCCGATCGCGATGACGCTGTCGCTGCTCGCCGGCGTTCTGCTGGGCATCCCCGTGCTCGGGATTCGCGGCGACTACCTGGCGATCGCCACGCTCGGCCTGGGCGAGATCATCCGACTGCTGGTGCTGTCGGACTTCTTGCGGCCGTGGCTCGGCGGATCGCAGGGCGTGCTCAACGTTCCGAAGCCGGTGCTGTTCGGCTTCGAGCTCGCGACCCCGGGCCAACTGTTCTATCTGACCCTGGCGTCGTGCCTGGTGCTGATCTTCGTCGCGATGCGGCTGCGCGACTCCCGGCTCGGCCGGGCGTGGATGGCGATGCGCGAAGACGAAGACGTCGCGCAGGCGATGGGCATCCACCTGGTCGGCGTGAAACTTCTCGCGTACGGGCTGGGCGCGGTATTCGGCGGGCTGGCCGGCGCGATCTTCGCGGTGCTCGTGGGCTCGGTCTTTCCGCACAGCTTCCAGTTGCTGATCTCGATCAACGTGCTGGCGCTGATCATCGTCGGCGGCATGGGCAGCATGCCGGGCGTGATCGTCGGCAGCCTCGCGCTGGTCGGACTGCCGGAACTGTTGCGCGAGTTCGCCGACTTCCGCTATCTGATGTACGGCGCTGCGCTCGTCTACATGATGCGGCGTCGCCCCGAAGGGCTGTGGCCGGCGCCGGCGATCCAGCGCGAACTGCACGTGGCGGGCGAACGCCGATGACGCTGCTGCGCTCGCGCAACCTGACCAAACGCTTCGGCGGGCTGCTCGCGCTGGACCGCTTCGACTTCGACGTCGATGAGCGCTCGATCCGCGGGCTGATCGGGCCGAACGGCTCGGGCAAGACCACGTACTTCAACTGCGTGACCGGCTTCTACCGCGCGGACGACGGCGAAACGGTCTTCCGCGGGACACGCATCGAAGGGCTCACGCCGGACCTGGTGACCCGGCTCGGCATCGCGCGCACGTACCAGAACATCCGGCTGTTCGCCAACATGACCGCGCTCGAAAACATCCTCGTCGGCATGCATCCGCACCTGAAGTCGACCTGGATCGGCGCCGTCTTCGGCTCGGCGGCCGCGCGCAGCGAGGAGCGCGAGTCGACCGCCGCCGCGCGCGAACTGCTGCATTGGGTGGGATTGAAAGGCAAGGGCGATCTTCTGGCGAAGAATCTGCCCTACGGCGACCAGCGCAGGCTCGAGATCGCGCGCGCGCTGGCGAGCCGCCCCGCGCTGCTGCTGCTCGACGAGCCCACCGCGGGCATGAACCCGCGCGAAACGGTCGAGATGATGAACTTCATCCGCGCGCTGCGCGACGAACGCGGCATCGCGATCCTGCTGATCGAGCATCAGATGCGCGTCGTGCTCGGCATCTGCGACCGCGTGACCGTGCTCGATCACGGCGTGAAGATCGCCGAGGGCACACCGAAGGAAGTGCACGACGATCCGAAGGTGATCGAGGCCTACCTCGGCGCGCGTCGCGCCGGCGCGGCGGACCGCGCCGCCCGGGCGCCCGCAGCGCAAGGCGAGCCGGAACCGATCGCCGGCGCACGGGTTCGCTCCGCGCCGGAGGACGGGTGATGGCTCTGCTCGAGTTGCGCGACCTGCACGTCGACTACGGACAGATCCACGCGCTGAAGGGCATCTCGCTCGCGGTCGACAGGGGCGAGATCGTCACGTTGATCGGCGCCAACGGCGCGGGCAAGTCGACGACCTTGAAGACGATCAGCGGCCTGATGCGGCCGCGGCAGGGTGCGATCGCGTACGACGGCATCGATCTGACGCAGCTCGCCCCGCACGAGATCGTCGCGCGCGGTATCGTGCAGGTGCCCGAAGGCCGCCGCATTTTTCACCGGCTGACGGTTCGCGAGAACCTGGCGATGGGCGCGTTCACGCGGCCGGCGGCGCTCGACGCGCGCGTCGAGCAGGTGTTCGCGCTGTTCCCGCGTCTGAAGGAGAGGCGCGATCAGGTGGCGGGAACGCTGTCGGGCGGCGAGCAGCAGATGCTGGCGATCGGCCGCGCGCTGATGAGCGAGCCGAGCGTGCTGTTGCTCGACGAGCCGTCGATGGGGCTCGCCCCGGTGCTGGTCGATTCCATCTTCGACACGATCCAGGCGATCAACGGCCGCGGGGTGACGATCCTGCTGGTCGAGCAGAACGCGGCGATGGCGCTCGCCGTCGCGCACCGGGGTTATGTGATCGAAACCGGAACGATCGCGCTCGCCGGCGACACCGCGGCGCTGCGCGAGAACCCGCAAGTCCGGCGCGCCTATCTCGGCGAGGTCTGAAGACTACGGGGCGTCTGCAGCGCGCAGCGCGAGCGCTTCGGCCGCGCGCCGCTCGATCGCCTGCGCGAGCTCCACCACGGCTGCCGCGTAGAAGAAGCTGCGGTTGTAGTGCAGCAGTGCGGAGGCATTGACGGTGCCGACGCGGTAGTCGACCGCCTCGACGCCGTCGCTCGTCAGATACGGCAGATCCATCAGCAGCACGCGGGCATCCGCAGGCAGGCTCGCATCGATCGTCACGCCGAGCGCGGCGACGTCCCGCCAGCAATAGCTCGCCACGATGCCGCGGCCGAGCACCTCGACGACCGACGCGTCGGCCTGCGCCGGAAAGAGCACGCCCAGCCCCGGTCGCCAGCCGTGCGCGGCGAGGAAGTTCGCGACCGAACCGATCGCATCTTCGCGGCTGGCGGTCAGGTCGATGCGACCGTCGCCGTCGAAGTCGACCGCGTAGCGCCGGACCGATCCGGGCATGAACTGCGGCAATCCGATCGCACCGGCGAACGACCCGCGCGGCGCGGCCGGGTCGATGCCCTGCTCGCGGCACAGCAGCAGGAACTGCGCGAGCTCCTCGCGGTACAGCGGCGCGCGCCGCGTGTAGTCGAACGCGAGGGTCAGCAGCACGTCGAGCGTGCGCAGGTTCCCCATCACGCGGCCGAAGAGGGTTTCGATGCCGATGATCGCGACGACGATCGATTCGGGCACGCCGTGGCGTTCGGTCGCGCGCGCGAGCGCCGCACGATACCGGCGCAGGAACGCGTCGCCCTCGCGCACGCGGCGTTCGTCGACGTTGCGCGCGCGGTACTCCGCCCAGTTGCGCGCCGACGGCGGCGCGTTGGCGGGTGTGGCCAGCCGCTCGGCGGCCTCAGAGTAACGCCCCTGTGCGAGCACGCGCTCGACCCAGCTGCGATCGAGCCCGTGCGCGGCGACGATCGCGTCGATGTACTCCTGCACGTCGCTGCGCAGCGGGTACGACAGCGCCTGCGCGCGCGCCAACGGCGGCATGCCGAGCACGGCGCACGAGGCGGCGAAGACGAAGCCGCGGCGGTTCATCGGTTCGGCGACGAGTCCCTGTCCATTCACCCTGCCGCACGCGGCCGGAAGCGCCGCACCTCCCGGCGCAGCGCACGAAGCTGCGCGCGGGTGACCGACGCTGCCGCGCGCGAATAGCGGCAGCGCTCGAACGCTAGCAGGATTTCGCGCGCGGCATCGCGGCTGGCGGGCGCGAGTTGCCGCTCGACGCGCGCAAACAGCGACCGCGGCGCGAGCGTCGGCGCGCTGTCGATCCCGGCGTCGGACAGTCGGCGGCGCAGCAGCGCGTACGCCTCGGCGAGCGGATCGCGCTCGACCCGATGCCGCAGCGAAAACACGGCGAGCGCGCCGAGCAGCAGCGACAGCGTGACCGCGAACGCGAGCGCGAGCGTTCGGCCGTCCGGATCGAGACCGATGGCGGCGAGCAGCGCGCGCTGCCGCTCGGGCGTGTAAGACAGCACCCACTGGTTCCAGCGGTTCTGCAGCGCCTCCCAGTTGAAGCGCAGCGAGCGCAGCCAGCCCAGCGCACCGTCGCCGGCCGCGAGCGGTGCGAGGCCGGTCTGCCGCTGCAGTTCGGGCAGGCCGCGCGCGATGCGCACCGGTGCGACGACCGCCGTCGGGTCGACCCGCGTCCAGCCCCGATCGCGCAGCCACACCTCGGTCCACGCGTGCGCGTCGGACTGCCGCACGGTCATGAACCCGTCGACGGGATTGATTTCGCCGCCCTGGTAGCCGGTGACGACGCGCGCCGGAACGCCGAGCGTGCGCATCAGCACGACGAAGGCGGCGGCATAGTGCTCGCAGTAGCCCGAACGCGTGTCGAACAGGAATTCGTCGACCGAGTGCCGACCGAGCAGCGGCGGGTCGAGCGTGTACCGGTAGCCGCCGGTGCGGAAGTGCTCGAGCACGGCGTTGACGTACGCGATCGCGTCGGTGCCGTCTTGCGGCGCGCCCGAGGCGCCGCCCGCCAACCGGCGACGCAGCTCGGCCGCGAACTGCAGCGCGCGCGGGTTGTAGCCCGGCGGAAGCTGCAGCCAGTCGCGCAACGACGCGTCGGTTTCGTTCGTCCCGAGCGCGAATGCGGTGTACGAGCGCGCCGCGTAGCGCACGCGCTCGGTGATCGGCCGCGCCGACACGAGCTGCGCTTCGGGCGTGAGCGCAGGGGCGAGCTCGGCCGCGTCGGGGGCGACCGCGGGCACCTCGAGCGCGAACAGCCAGTCGCGCTGGTGCGGCTCGAGGGTGACCGAATAGTCGACCGCGGAGGCGGGGTCGGCGCGGATCGCGAGCCGCGGCGCCGCCGCCGTTCGCTGCGCCAATGGCGTCCACGTGCGGCCGTTGAAGTGGCCGAACACCGGTCCGCGCCAGTACAGCCGCTCGTTTCCCGGCGGCCCCGATTCGAAGCGCGCGCGGAAGGCGATCGCGTTGGACTCGAGCAGCCGGCTGATCGAGCCCGGCGACATCGCGTTGGACAGGCCGGTGCTCGAAGCCGTCGCGTCGCCGGGCAACCCCCACAGCGGGCCGGAGATGCGCGGAAACAGCACAAAGGCCGCGACCGCGAGCGGGATCGCCTTCAGCACGATCGCGCCGACCAGCTTCGCCTTGCGAGCCGCAGGCAGGTCGGCTTCGACCAGGTTCACGCTCGTCAGCACGAAGAACAGCAGCGCGACGGCGACGATCGTCAGCGCCGCGATCGGCAGGCTCTGGCTGAACAGGAACTGCGTCAGCAGGATGAAGAACGCGAGGAAGATCACGACGAATACGTCGCGCCGCGCGCGCAGCTCGAGCAGCTTCAGCGCCATCAGCAGCAGCAGGAACGTGACCCCGGCGTCGCGCCCGACCAGCGTGCCGTGCTCGATCCAGACGGCGGATGCCGCGGCGACCAGCAGCGGCAGCATCGCGAAGCGCCCCGGCGCCGGCCTCTGTGTGACCGTCAACCACACGCGCCACAGCCACAGCAGCACGAGGATCGCCGTCGCCCACCAGGCGAGATGGTCGAAGTGGGGGACGACGACCAGCGCGACGGCGGCGAGCAGCACCAGCAGGTCGCGCCGTTCGCGCGCGGCGCTCGACACCTGCGGCTGCACGAGCGCTGTCGCGAGCTGGCGCGCGCGTGTGCGAGCACCCCGCAGGCTCAAGCGCGAAGCGCGTTGCGCTGCGGCCATCGCCTCACCCCGGGAACAGCGCGAGCGCCGTCAGGCACCGGTCGCGTTGGTCGGCGCCGCTTCCGATCGGCACCGCGGTGCCCGGAACCCGCAGCGCGTAGCGAAGCTGCGCGGCGTCCGCGTCGAGCACCCACCGCGCGAGCCGCGCCAGCTTGCGCTCGACGCCGAGGCCGGGCGGCAGCGCATCGAAGTCGAGCACGAGCTCGCCGCCTGCGGCCGCCTCGAACAGCTTGACCGACAGTTCGTCCGAACGCGCGGCGAGCTTCCAGGCGATCATTCGCTGCGAGTCGCCGGCCTGGTAGGGCCGAACGCCCGCGAAGTCCTCGCCGCTGGCGGCCATCCCGGCACCGTACAACGATCCGCCGAGCGCGAGCGGCAGCGGCGGCGCGTCGTCCTCCGGCTTCGGGTAGACGATCGCCGAAAGCGGCGGCGTGAAGTACGCCCACGCCTGCCACAGCCCGAAAGGAAACCGCGTCTCGATGCGCACGCGCGGACAGGCGCGGCGGCCGCGACGGCGCGTCGGCAGCGACAGGCTGACCGGCCGGCTGCCCTGGGCCGGCACGTCGACCCACGTTCCGGGCATCGGCCGCTCGCGGCGGAACAGGCCGCCCGCCTTGCGGCGCGTCGGCAGCACGAAGCCGAAGTTCAGCGCGTAACGCGCCTCGGGCGTCGGGTTGGTCACGAGCAGTTCGAAGGTCACCACGTCGCCGGCGAACACCGGCTCGGCGCGATGGCCACGCAACAGCACGCGCGCGAGGTTGCGGTGGGTGTGGTACATGCCGACCACCGCGATGCTGGTCACCAGGAACGTCAGCAGGAAGCCGAGCTGCAGCCCGTAGTTGATCGAGCCGACCAGCAGCACGACCATCGCTGCGCCGAAGATGAGCCCCGCGCGCGTCGGCAGGATGTAGACGCGCTTGCGGTCGAGCAGCACCTCGCCGTGCTCGACCGGCGGGCGCCGCGCGATCCAGTCGGCGATGCGGACGGTGACGGGGTGGACGGTGATGCTCACGGCCGTCGTCCCGCCCGCCCGGTCCGTTCTGCGCAGCTTCGTCCTGCCTGCATCAACGCTCCGCGGTCAACGGCCGACTTTCAGGGAACGGCGACTGCCTGAATGAGTTGCGACACCAGCTCCCGGCCATGCAGCGCGCGGCCGCCTTCGCGCTGCACGGCGTGCAGCCGGTGGCCGGCGACCGCGGGCAGCACGTTCTGGATGTCTTCGGGAATCACGTGATCGCGGCCGTCGAGCCAGGCCCACGCGCGCGCCGCGGCGAGCAGCGACAGTCCGGCCCGCGGGCTCAGGCCTTCGGCGTACTTGCCGGAGCCGCGCGTGTGTGCCAGCAGCGCCTGCACGTAGTCGAGCAGCGCGTTGGAGCAGAACACCTGCTTGACCTCGGCCTGCGCGGCGAGCAGGTCCGCGGGTCGCCCCACCGGGGGCAGATGCTTGAGCATGTCGCGGCGCGGCTCGCCGGCGAGCAGCGCGCGCTCCGAGGCGCGATCCGGATAGCCGAGGCTGATGCACATCAGGAAGCGGTCGAGCTGCGACTCGGGCAGCGGAAACGTGCCGACCTGATGCAACGGGTTCTGCGTGGCGATGACGAAAAACGGCTGCGGCAGCGGGCGCGACAGACCGTCGACCGACACCTGGGCCTCTTCCATCGCTTCCAGCAACGCGCTCTGCGTCTTGGGGCTGGCGCGATTGATCTCGTCGGCGAGCAGCACTTCGGTGAAGATCGGCCCGGGATGGAAAACGAACTGGCCGTTGGCGCGGTCGTAGACCGACACGCCGATCACGTCAGACGGCAGCAGGTCGCTCGTGAACTGGATGCGGCGAAACGGCAGTCCGAGCGAGATCGCGATCGCGTGCGCCAGCGTGGTCTTGCCCACGCCCGGGGCGTCTTCGATCAGCAGGTGGCCGCCGGCCAGCAGACAGGTCAGGCTCAGGCGGATCTGCAGGTCCTTGCCGACGATCACGCCGGCGATCTGCGCGGCGCAGGAGCGAAGCTTCTCAAGCATTACACTGGCCCGAAACGACGTTGCTGGGAGACAGCGTGCACACCGGCTTCATCACGCACACCGCGTGCGCTGCGCACGAAATGGGATCGTGGCACCCCGAGAGCCCGCAGCGCCTGTCCGCGATCCACGACCATCTGATCGCGATCGGGCTCGCGCCGCATCTCGCTCACATCGATGCGCCGGCAGCCGACCTCGATGCCATCGCGCGCGCACACGATCGCCGTTACATCGAACAACTGCGATCGAGGATACCAAAGCACGGCTACACGCCTGTCGATCCCGACACGTCGATGAACCCGGCGACCTGGGACGCCGCGCTGCGGTCGGCCGGCGCCGTGCTCGAGGCGACCGATCGGGTGATCGCCGGTG
>JBKBSH010000040.1:8647-11102 GCA_046291795.1 Burkholderiaceae bacterium
GCTGGAAAACGCGTTCTGCGCGGTGCGGCCGCCGGGCCACCACGCGCTGCGCGCGCAGGCGATGGGATTCTGTTTCTTCAACAACGTCGCGATCGGCGTGCTGCATGCGCTCGAAGCGCACGGGCTGTCGCGGGTGGCGGTGATCGATTTCGACGTGCACCATGGCAACGGGACCGAACAGATCCTGGCCGACGACGAGCGTGTGCTGATGGCCAGTTTTTTCCAGCATCCGTTCTATCCGTACACCGGCACCGAGCATCCCGCGAAAAACATGGTGAACGTGCCGTTGCCCGCAGGCACCCGGGGCGACGTGGTGCGGCAGGTCGTCGACGAGGTGTGGCTGCCGCGGCTGGAGCAGTTCCGGCCCGAGATGATCTTCATCTCCGCGGGATTCGATGCGCACCGCGAGGACGATCTCGGCCAGATGGCGCTGGTCGAAGCCGATTATGCGTACATTACGAAGCGCGTGATGGAGGTCGCCGCCCGCCATGGCCGCAACCGCATCGTCAGCACGCTCGAAGGCGGGTACAACCTGAGCGCGCTGGCGCGCAGCGTGGCGGCGCACCTGAAGGCCCTGGCGCAGATCTAACATTGCGCATCGCGTCGACCCCGGCACGCGCTTGTCCGCCCTTTGACCGAGTCTGCAACCAGCGCAGTCCCCAACCCGCCACCCGACCACGATCATGCCCAGCGCCATCTTCGATCAGGGCCTCGATCGGAACGAGGCCAATTACGCGCCGTTGTCGCCGTTGACGTTCGTCGAGCGCAGCGGCACCGTTCATCCGCAACTGACCGCCGTCGTTCACGGCAGCGGGGCGAAGGCTGTCCGCCGTACCTGGGGCGAGACGTACGCGCGCAGCCGCAGGCTCGCGCATGCGCTGGCACAGCGCGGGCTCGGCCGGGGCGACACCGTCGCGGTGATGCTCGCCAACACGCCCGAGATGGTCGAGGTGCACTACGGCGTGCCGATGGCCGGCTGCGTGCTCAACGCGATCAACACGCGCCTGGATGCGGCCTCCGTCGCGTTCATGCTCGACCACGGCGAGGCGAAGCTGTTCATCGTCGACCGCGAGTTCTCCGCGGTCGCCGCCGCCGCCGTGGCGCAGGCCAAGCGCGCGATCGACGTGATCGACGTCGACGATCCCGTCTACGACGGTCCGGGCGAACGCCTCGGCGCGCTCGACTACGAGCGCTTCGTCGCGCAGGGTTCGCCCGACTTCGACTGGACGCGCCCAGGCGACGAGTGGGATGCGATCGCGCTGAACTACACGTCGGGGACGACCGGCAACCCGAAGGGGGTCGTCTATCACCATCGCGGCGCGTACCTGAATGCCGTGTCGAACATCCTCGTCTGGGCGATGCCGCATCACCCGGTTTATCTGTGGACCCTGCCGATGTTCCATTGCAACGGCTGGTGTTTCCCGTGGACCGTCGCCGCGATGGCCGGCACCCACGTCTGTCTGCGGCGGGTCGAGGCCGGCGCGATCTTCGATGCGATCCGCGAGCACAAGGTCACGCACTACTGCGGCGCGCCGATCGTGCATTCGATGCTGATCAACGCGCCGGAGTCGATGCGGCAGGGCATCGCGCACAGGGTCCACGCGATGGTGGCCGCCGCAGCACCCCCCGCGGCGATGATCGAGGGCATGGACCGGCTCGGCTTCGATCTGACCCACGTCTACGGTTTGACCGAGGTCTACGGACCGGCGACCGTGTGCGCGAAGCAGCCCGAATGGGCGCAGCTTCCCGTGGGCGAGCGTGCGATCAAGAACGGCCGGCAGGGCGTGCGCTATCCGATGGAGGAGGCCGTCGCGGTGCTCGACCCGCAGACGATGCGGCCGGTGCCTGCCGACGGCGAGACGATCGGCGAGGTCATGTTCCGCGGCAACATCACGATGAAGGGTTACCTGAAGAACCCGGACGCCACACGCGAGGCATTCGCGGGCGGCTGGTTCCACTCGGGCGACCTCGCGGTGATGCAGCCGGACGGCTATCTGCGGATCAAGGATCGCAGCAAGGACATCATCATCTCGGGCGGCGAGAACATCTCGTCGATCGAGATCGAGGACGTGCTGTACCGGCATCCCGCGGTGATGGCCGCTGCGGTCGTTGCGCAGCCGGACCCGAAGTGGGGCGAGGTGCCGTGCGCGTTCGTCGAACTGCGCGAAGGCGCCAGCGTCACCGCCGACGAGCTGCGCGCGTTCTGCCGCCAGCGTCTCGCCGGCTTCAAGACACCGAAGAATTTCATCTTCGGCCCCTTGCCGAAGACGAGCACCGGAAAGATCCAGAAGTTCATCCTGCGCCAGCAGGCCAAGTCAGCCGCGGCGATCGACGTCTAGGGCCTGTTGACACATGGCTCAAGTCCGCGTGATCCCCGCATCTGCCGGCGCGCCGCATGGCGTCGTTGCGGCTCGGGTCCTTGCATGAAGCCATGGTCCCCTCGCCGTGCCTAGCC
>JBKBSH010000415.1:0-2324 GCA_046291795.1 Burkholderiaceae bacterium
CGAGCGCATACAGCGTGAACACGTAGTGATGGACGATCGAATCGTTCCACGGCGGGCACGGGCCGTCGTAGCCGTAGTAGTCGCCTTCCATGTCGTGGTCGCCGGCGAACCACGTCGTGTAGTCGTTGATGCCCTGGCGCGTGCCGTTGATCGCCGCCGGGCCGTTCTTGCCGCGCGGCGTGACCGCGTGCGAGTAGGCGCCGGCTTCGATCGAGCGCGTCGCCGCCGGAATGTCGATGAGCACCCAGTGGTAGAAGCTCACTCGCGGCAGCGAGGCCGGGATCTCGCGCCCTTCCTGGTTCACGTCGTCGGGTTTGCTCGGGACGTCGTCGTCGTGGCAGATCAGCACGAACGATTTCGTTCCCGCCGGCACGTCGTCCCATGCCAGGTGCGGGTTCTTGTTCGACGACAGCTTGACGTGGTGTGCCGGGTCGGGCACCGCGAACGCGAATTCGCCCGGGATCCGGCCGCCGTCGGTAAACGAGTTGCTCGTCAATTTCATCGCCACCTCCTGCATCGCTCGAAGCGAAGTGTACGCACGGAAACGGTCATGATCGACGCTCGGTGCAAGGCTCAACCCGCGGCGGTCGACTTCGGCGCGACGCGCAACCAGAACGTGACCGGTCCGTCGTTGATCGATTCGACCTGCATGTGCGCGCCGAATTCGCCGGTTTCGACCGGCGCATGCCGGCGGCGCGCCTGCGCGACGAAGTGTCCGAACAGCCGCCGGCCCTCCTCGGGCGGGGCGGCCGGCGTGAAGCTCGGCCGCGTGCCCGTGTCGGTGTCCGCGGCCAGCGTGAACTGCGGAACGATGAGCAGTCCCCCGCCCACGTCGCGCACGCTTCGGTTCATCCGGCCCGCGTCGTCGGCGAACACGCGGTAGCCCAGCATTTTCGTCACCAGCGCATCGGCCTGCGCTTCGGTGTCGCCGCGTTCGGCGCAGACGAGCGCGAGCAGCCCGCGGCCGATCGCGCCGACCACTCGGCCGTCGACGAGAACGCGCGCTTGCGCGACGCGCTGGATCAGCGCAATCATGCGGGCATTGTAGGTAACGGCCGCGATGCGGCCGGACGGACCGAGCAGCATGGACCAGACCGCGACACGAAGCCCCATCCTCGCCGCACGCGCCGAGGACAACCCCAACCAGTCGCCGCCGCTCGAGGACTACAACCTCTACACGGCCGACCTCGCGCTGCAGGAAGCCGTTCGCCGCGCAGGCGCGGATTGGGCCGAAGCGTGGCTCGCGCAGTTCGGCGCGCGGCTGGGCCGCGCCGAGACGATCGCGCTCGGCGCAACGGCCAACCGCAACCCTCCGGTGCTGCACACGCACGATCGCTTCGGCAACCGGCGCGACGAAGTCGAGTTCCATCCCGCATATCACGAGCTGATGGCGCTCGGCTTCGGCGCGGGGCTGCACTCGTCGCCGTGGGCCGAGCCGCGGCCCGGCGCGCACGCGGCGCGCGCTGCCGCCTACATCCTGTACGGGCAGGTGGAAAACGGCACGCAATGCCCGATGACGATGACCTATGCGTCGATCGCGGTGCTGGCCAAGCACGCGGCGATGGTGCCCGGCGCAACCGACGTGTGGCTGCCGCGGCTGTACGCACGCAACTACGACCCGCGCTTTGCGCCCGTGCGCAGCAAGACCGGCGCGAGCATCGGCATGGGAATGACCGAAAAGCAGGGCGGCTCCGACGTGCGCAGCAACACCTCGCGCGCCGAACCCGCCGGCGCCGACGGCGCGTACCGGATCACCGGACACAAGTGGTTCTTCTCGGCACCGATGTGCGACGCGTTTCTCGTGCTCGCGCAGGCGCCGCGCGGGCTGACCTGCTTCTTCCTGCCGCGGCATCTGGACGACGGCGCGCGCAACGCGCTGCGGCTCGTGCGGCTGAAGGACAAGCTCGGCAACCGCTCCAATGCAAGTTCCGAAGTCGAGTTCGACGGGGCGCTGGCGTGGCGGGTCGGCGAGGAAGGCCGCGGGGTCGCGACGATCATCGAGATGGTCAACTACACGCGGCTGGATTGCGCGACCGGCAGCAGCGGGCTGATGCGGCAGGCGCTCGCGCAGGCGATCCATCATGCGCGCCACCGCAGCGCGTTCGGCCGCCGGCTCGTCGAGCAGCCGCTGATGCGCAACGTGCTGGCGGATCTCGCGCTCGAGTCCGAAGCGGCGACCGCGCTCGCGCTGCGGCTCGCCGCCGCGTACGACCGCACCGATGAGCACGAGCAGGCGCTGCGGCGGGTGCTCACGCCGGCGGCGAAATACTGGATCTGCAAGCGGCTCGCGCCGTTTGCGCAGGAAGCCATGGAAGCGCTCGGCG
>JBKBSH010000416.1:0-2320 GCA_046291795.1 Burkholderiaceae bacterium
TGTGGGAAGTCACGCGCACCAACGTCTGGTTCATCGGCGTGCTCGTCGCCGTGCTGATGATGGTGACCTACGTGCCGATCACCGGACTGGCGCTGGTCGAACTGTTCTATCGGTGAGACGAATGTCGGAGCTCATCCTCGTGCAGCGCGACGGCGCGATCGCGACCGTCGTGCTCAATCGCCCGGAAAAACTGAACGCGCTCACAAGGCCCATGTGGCAGCAGTTGGGTGAAACGATCACGCGGCTTTCGGCCGACGACTCGCTGCGCTGCATCGTGCTGCGCGGCGCCGGCGAAAAGGCGTTCTCGCCGGGCAACGACATCTCCGAGTTCGAGACGGTGCGCGCGAACAAGGCGCAGGCGCGCGAGTACGGGAAGATCATGCACGCGACCGCGCGGGCGCTGTCCGATTGCCGCCATCCGCTGGTCGCGCAGATCCACGGCATCTGCGTGGGCGGAGGTCTCGAGATCGCCGCGTTGTGCGACATCCGCATCTGCGGGCAGGGCAGCCGTTTCGGCGCGCCGATCAAGAACCTCGGGCTCGTGATGGCGTACCCGGAGATGCAGCCGCTGGTGCGGCTGGTCGGTTCCGCGGTCGCGCTCGAGATCCTGCTGGAGGGGCGCATCTTCGATGCCGCCGAGGCGAAGGAAAAAGGATTGGTGACGCGCATCGTGGCCGACGATCAGGTGGGCGCCGAGGCGCGCGCCACCGCAGAGCGCATCGCCGAGGGCGCGCCGCTCGCGGCACGCTGGCACAAGAAGTTCGCGCGTCGCCTGGCCGACCCGCGGCCTCTGACCGAAGCCGAATACGACGAGTGCTTCGACTGCTTCGACACCGAGGACTTCCGCACCGGTTATCGCGCGTTCCTCGCGAAGGAAAAGCCGCGCTTCGTCGGCAGGTGAACGAAGTGACGACCGGACGCAAGACCGGACCGCTCGCCGGCATGCGCGTGCTGGAGCTGGCGCAGATCATGGCCGGGCCGACCGCGGGAATGATGCTCGCCGACATGGGCGCGGACGTGATCAAGGTCGAGAAGCTGCCCGGCGGCGACGACGCGCGCGGCTATCGGGAGCCGCGCGTCAACGGCGTCTCGGCGCCGTTTCTGATCCTCAATCGCAACAAGCGCGGCATCGCGGTCAACCTCAAGCACCCGCAAGGGCGCGACGTGCTGCTGCGGCTGGTCGAGGATGCCGACGTGCTGACCGAGAACTACCGCCGCGGCACGCTGGAGAAGCTGGGTCTCGGCTACGACGTGCTGGCGCAGGTCAACCCCGGTCTGATCTACTGCGCGGTGTCCGGCTACGGCCGCACCGGACCGTACGCGGACAAGGGCGGATTCGATCTGATCGCGCAGGGATTCGCCGGGCTGATGTCGATCACCGGCGAGCCGGGCGGCCCGCCGCTGAAGACCGGCAACTCGGTCGCCGACATCAACGCCGGCATCCTCGCGGTGGTCGGCATCTGCGCCGCGTACGCGCACAAGCTCGCGACCGGCCGCGGCCAGATCGTCGACACCTCGCTGATGGAAGCGGCGCTGCAACAGACGTACTGGCACGCGGCGATCTACTTCGCCACCGGCGCCTCGCCCGGGCCGACGGGCTCTGCGCACGTGCTGACCGCGCCTTACCAGGCGTTCAAGGCCAAGGACGGCTGGCTGAACATCGGCGGCGCCAACCAGTCGAACTGGGAGCGCATCGCCGACGTGCTGGGGCATCCCGAGTGGCGCGACGATCCGCGCTTTCGCACCAACTCGGATCGCATGCGCAACCTCGACGCGCTCGTGCGAGCGATGAACGACGTGCTCGCCACGCGCACGCGCGCCGAGTGGATCGAGGCTTTCGACGCGGCCGGTGTGCCGGTCGGCCCGGTGCACTCGATCGGCGAGGCGCTTTCGCATCCGCAGACGCTCGCGCGCGGCATGGTCGTCGATCTGAACCACCCGCAGGCGGGACCGACCCGCGCGCTGGGTTGCCCGCTGCACTTCTCGGAGACGCCGACCTCGATCGACCGCCCCGCCCCGCTGCTCGGCGAACACACGCGCGAAGTGCTGCGCGAGGTCGGCTACTCGGAAGAACAGATCGACGCCTTGGCCGCAGACGGCGCGATCGAGATCGCCCCGACAAATGGCGCGGGCCGGCGCTGTTGAAGTCTTACAGAGCTAGGCCGCACCGCCCGGGCAAACGCGCGGCATGCCGGCGGGCTTCGCCATCGTGGGCAATCCATTCGACGTCCTGCGGAACACAGTGGCCGTCGTCGGCCGCGAAAACAATATCGTCGCGGCAAAGCGTGCGATTCGCTGCGTGTTCGGCTGCCGGCCCGAT
>JBKBSH010000417.1:0-2311 GCA_046291795.1 Burkholderiaceae bacterium
CATGGCGGCGCGCGACGTGCGCGGTGCCTTGCGCGGGCTTGGCCGTCCGCGCCGGGTGCGGTGCGTGGCTGCGTTTCGGTTGCGCCTCGCCCGGACGCGGACGACGCTGCTCGCCGCGCTTGGGCTCGGTCGGGCGCGCTGCGCGGCTGGCCGGTGCGTGCGGCTTCGCCGGCCGCCGCACGCGGTGCGGCGGCCGGCGCTCCTCCTCGGCGGGGATCGTTCCCGGCTTGCCGGCCTCGAATCCGGGAACGACCACGCGTTCGATCGGCTTCTTCAGCAGCCGCTCGATGTCGCGCAGATACGCGTGCTCGTCGGGCGAAACGAGGGACACCGCGTGGCCCGGGCTGCCGGCTCGGCCGGTGCGGCCGATCCGGTGCACGTAGTCCTCGGGAACGTTGGGCAGCTCGTAGTTGACGACATGCGGAAGCTGCTCGATGTCGAGCCCGCGCGCGGCGATGTCGGTGGCGACGAGCACGCGCACGCCACCGTCCTTGAAACCGGCGAGCGCGCGCGTTCGCGCGCCCTGGCTCTTGTTGCCGTGGATCGCAGCGGCTTCGAGGCCGTCCTTGTTGAGCTGCTCGGCGAGCCGGTTGGCGCCGTGCTTCATGCGGGTGAAGACCAGCACCTGGCGCCAGTCGCCCTGCGCGATCAGATCGCGCAGCAGCTCGCGCTTGCGTTCCTTTGCCACCGGATGGACGACCTGCGTGACCAGCGCCGAGGCTTCGTTGCGGCGCGCGACCTCGACGGTGGCCGGATCGCGCAGCAACCCGTGCGCGAGCGCGCGGATCTCGTCGGAGAAGGTTGCCGAGAACAGCAGGTTCTGGCGCTTGCCCGGCAACTGCGCGAGCACGCGCTTGATGTCGTGGATGAAGCCCATGTCGAGCATGCGATCGGCTTCGTCGAGCACGAGCACTTCGACCTTGGACAGATCGACCGTGCGTTGGCCGACGTGATCGAGCAGCCGGCCCGGTGTGGCGACCAGGACGTCGACCCCGCGTTTGAGCGCAGCGAACTGCGGCGCGAAACCCACACCGCCATAGATCACGGCGGAGGACACGCGCAGGTGTTTGCCGTAGGTGCGGACGGCCTCCTCGACCTGGGCGGCGAGTTCGCGCGTGGGCGTCAGCACCAGCGCGCGAACGGTCTTCGGCGCGGGTCTGTGCGGGTGCGCGGCGAGCCGCTGCAGGATCGGCAGCGCGAAGCCCGCCGTCTTGCCGGTGCCCGTTTGCGCGGCGGCGAGCAGGTCGCGGCCTGCGAGCACGAGCGGGATCGCCTGCGACTGGATCGGTGTGGGCTGCGTGTAGCCTTCGTCGGCGACGGCGCGAACGAGTTCGGGCGCCAGCCCGAGGCTGCGAAAATCGGAATTCAAATCGTTCTCCTGAAGCACGGCCTGTGCGCGTCGAGCGCGGAACCGGTTCAGGCAAATGCGGTGAGGGGGCTATCGGGGAAACCGCGGGTTGGGTCGGTCGACCGCGCCCGCGAAGGACCGCGAGGAACAGGCGCCAACCGGAACGACATGCGCCTGGAACGAAGCGGACTATACACGAGGGGACCGGGCCGAGCGGGCGAGAAGGCGCCGGATCGCCGCCCACTTCGCCACAGCGGCCCGACGACGGGTGCCTTTGTCTGCGATCGAGCGCATGGTGCGCCGCCCGTTGTGCGGCCTTGAGCCAACCCATGCAGACGTATAGTCTCGACGCATGCGTGACGGCATCCCGGCTGTCGAACCCGGCACCATGCGCGACAGGCTGACGCGCCAGGGCCGGCGGCTCGCGCGGTGCGGCAGGTTGCGCGCGCCGGCGCTCGCCCGACGCGGCGGGACCGTGCGCGCGGCCGCACCGACTCGGTCGTTTGCCGGCGACCGCGCACGGATCGAAGGACGGTTCGACCGCATGCGGTACGGCCTGGCGACTGCGAAAGATCGATGAACGTCCGGCCGCATTGCGTCGCGCTGCTCGCCTTGCTCGCACTCGCCGGATGCGGCGCGCGCGACGACGGCCGCTTCACGGGCTACGCGGAAGCGGAGCTCGTGTATGTCGCGCCCGGCATCGGCGGAACGCTGCGAACGCTCGCGGTCGCGCGCGGCCAGCGCGTGGGACAGGGCGCGGCGCTGTTCGCGCTCGACACCGATGCCGAAGTCGCGGCGCGCGCGGCCGCCGAGGCGCGGCTCGACGCGGCGGCCGTCGAGATCGAGGCGGTCTTCGAGGGCCTCGAGCAGGGCCTCGGCGTCCTCGCCCTCGGTCTCGTTCCAGACATCGTTGGCGATGGAGGCGCGGATCTGGTCCTTGCGGGTCTCGACGGCGCGCTCGAC
>JBKBSH010000418.1:0-2296 GCA_046291795.1 Burkholderiaceae bacterium
CGAGGGCTGGTATCGCGACACCTACATTCCCACGATCGGCAAGCGCGGAGCGGCGATCATCGAAGCGCGCGGACTGTCGTCGGCAGCGTCCGCGGCCAACGCCGCGATCGACCACGTCCGCGATTGGGTGAAAGGCACGAACGGCAAATGGGTCACGATGGGCGTGCCCTCGGACGGCAGTTACGGCATCCCCGAGGACATCGTCTACGGGTTCCCGGTCACGTGCGCCGGCGGCAAGTACGAGATCGTCGAGGGCCTCGCGATCGACGAGTTCTCCCGCGGCAAGATGGACGCCACGCTGAAAGAGCTGCTCGAGGAGCGCGACGGCGTCAAGCACCTGCTGGGCTGAATCGTGCGCGGCGTCTGCGCCCCGATCGAAGGACAGCCGTGATCGTCGGCGTTCAGGACGTGCACTACTACGTCGCCGACATGACGCGGGCGGTCGCTTTTTACCGCGACGTGCTGGGCATGCAGGTGCTCGACAGCAACGCGTGGTGGACCTCGCTCGAGTGCTTCGGCGCACGCATCGGCCTGCACTGGACCGGCGGCGAGCCCGTGCCGGCGGCGGCCGCCGACGCGCACGGCGCGCGCCACGGCGCAACGCTGACGCTGCGTTCTACCGACCTGGATGCGGATCTCGCGTATCTCACGCGCTGCGGCGCGACGGTCGTCGGTCGCAGCGACCATCCGTGGGGGCGGCTTGCCGCGATCCGCGATCCGGACGGCAACGTCCTCAAATTGATGCAACCCCCGAGCCGATCATGACCGCATTGACGCCGGGCGCGAGGTTCCGCGCCGCACTGAAGGACGAGAAGCCGCTGCAGATCGTCGGAACGATCAACGCCAACCACGCATTGATGGCGAAGCAGGTCGGCTATCGGGCGATCTACCTTTCGGGCGGCGGCGTGGCGGCCGGTTCGCTCGGCATGCCGGACCTGGGCATCAACACGCTCGACGACGTGCTGACCGACGTGCGCCGGATCACCGACGTGTGCGACCTGCCGCTGCTGGTCGACGTCGACACCGGCTTCGGTCCGAGCGCGTTCAACATCGCCCGCACGGTCAGGAGCCTGTGCAAGTTCGGCGCCGCGGCGCTGCACATCGAGGACCAGGTCGGCGCCAAGCGCTGCGGGCACCGTCCCGGCAAGGAGATCGTCGCGCCCGACGAGATGGCCGACCGCATCAAGGCCGCGGTCGACGCGCGCACCGACGCGGACTTCTTCGTCATCGCTCGCACCGACGCGATCGCTGTCGAGGGCGTCGATCGTGCGATCGAGCGCGCGCTCGCCTGCGTCGAAGCCGGCGCCGACGGCATCTTCGCCGAGGCGGCCGGCGATCTCGATACGTACCGCAAGTTCGCGGCGGCCGTGAAGGCGCCGCTGCTCGCCAACATCACCGAGTTCGGCGCGACCCCGCTTTTTACGGTCGACGAACTGCGGTCTGCGGGCGTGTCGATGGTGCTGTACCCGCTGTCGGCGTTCCGCGCGATGAACAAGGCGGCGTTGAACGTGTACCGCGCGATCCGCCGCGACGGGACGCAAAAGAACGTGATCGACACGATGCAGACCCGGGCGGAGCTGTACGACGTGATCGGTTACCACGAATACGAACGGCGGCTCGACGCGCTGTTCGCGAAGAAGAAGTGAGAAGTTGTGAAGATTTCGTCGCGAGCGGACCGCTGGCTAGGCGCACGGAGCACAGGGCCGAGACATATCAAATGGATAGGCGAGGCCCGAGCACCGCGCAACGACGCCAGCGGGCTGCGCAGCAGAAAGATTCACGACTTCTGAGGAATCGACGGCGCCGACGCGCGGGCTTGCCCGGGCGGCATGCGAACGGCCGCGGTCAACATGACGGAGACTGAGTGATGAACGATGTGACCCCCAAACCGAAGAAGTCGGTTGCGCTGTCGGGTGTGGTCGCGGGCAACACGGCGCTGTGCACCGTCGGCCGCAGCGGCAACGATCTGCACTACCGCGGCTACGACATCCTCGACGTCGCGGACGCCTGCGAGTTCGAGGAGATCGCGTACCTGCTGGTGCACGGCAAGCTGCCGAACGTCGCCGAGCTGCGCGCGTA
Source organism: Burkholderiaceae bacterium (assembly GCA_046291795.1). Classification (GTDB taxonomy): domain Bacteria; phylum Pseudomonadota; class Gammaproteobacteria; order Burkholderiales; family Burkholderiaceae_F; genus DSNY01. The sequence goes on from JBKBSH010000418.1 coordinate 2,080, forward strand.
CAAGACGAAGTTGAAGTCGCTGCGCGGACTGCCGGCCAACGTCAAGGCGGTGCTGGAATGGCTGCCCGCATCGAGCCATCCGATGGACGTGATGCGCACCGCGGTGTCCGCGCTCGGCTGCGCGCTGCCCGAAAAGGACGACCACAACGTCCCGGGCGCGCGCGACATCGCCGACAGGCTGATGGCTTCGCTCGGCTCCGCCCTGCTCTACTGGTAC
>JBKBSH010000419.1:0-2294 GCA_046291795.1 Burkholderiaceae bacterium
AGGACGGCGTGCTCAAGCTCGTGCTGCCCAAACGCGCGGCGGTCGCGAGCAAGCGGCTGCAGATCCGCTGAGTGATCACGCTGACCTGCCTGTGACGAAGGGCGGAAAGGCCCCTTCGGTCGCCTTTTCTCGAAGCGGGGCGCGCGCGGACGCGCCGGCGGTGTGCGCGAATCGCATCTTCCTCTGCGGTCCGGCTTCGGGAAGCGAGACGCCCGCTCCCCGGACGGCCGCGGCTTTGCCGCGGCCTTTTCTTCGGCCCGTAGAATCCGCGCATGTACACCGAACTCGACCATCAGTTGATGAGTCGCGCGCTGGCGCTTGCGCAGCGCGCGCTGTATCACGCGACGCCGAATCCGCGCGTCGGCTGCGTGATCGCGCGCGACGGCCGGGTGCTCGGCGAAGGCTGGACGCAGCCGCCCGGATCGAACCATGCCGAGGTCGAGGCGCTGCTCGACGCGCGCCGCAACGGTCACGACCTGCACGGCGCCACCGCCTACGTGACACTCGAGCCGTGTTCGCACTTCGGCCGCACGCCGCCGTGCGCGACCGCGCTGATCGAAGCGCGCATCGCGCGGGTGATCGCCGCCGTGGAGGATCCGAACCCGCAGGTCGCGGGTCGCGGGCTCGCGATGCTGCGCGCCAACGGCATCGACGTGCGCTGCGGCCTGCTGCGCAACGAGGCGATCGAAACCAACATCGGTTTCTTCTCGCGGATGAACCGCGGGCGTCCGTGGGTAAGGCTGAAGATCGCCGCCAGCCTCGACGGCAAGACCGCGCTCGACAACGGCACCTCGCGCTGGATCACGTCGGAAGCCGCGCGCGCCGACGGCCACGCGTGGCGGGCGCGCGCCTGCGCGGTGGCCACCGGCATCGGCACGGTGCACGCCGACGACCCGCAACTCACCGTGCGGCTGGTGCAGACGCGCCGGCAGCCGCTGAAGGTGCTGGTCGACAGCCGGCTCGAAGTGGATCCGGGCGCACGCATCTTCGACGGCGAGCCGGTGCTCGTCGCATGCGCGTTCGCCGACGAAGGCAAGGTCGCGCGGCTGCGCGACCGCAACGCCGAAGTGATCGAGCTGCCGAACGAAGACGGCAAGGTCGACCTGACGATGCTGATGAAGGAGCTGGCGCGCAGAGGTGTGAACGAGCTGCACGTCGAAGCCGGCTTCAAGCTCAACGGCTCGCTGGTGCGCGAGGGCGTGGTCGATGAGCTGCTCGTGTACTTCGCGCCGCTGCTGATCGGAGAGGCGCAGGGCATGATCCACCTGCCCGCGCTGTCGGATCTCGCGCAAGCCCGGCGCCTGAGCTTCCGCGAGGTCGTTCCCGTCGGCGAAGACGTGCGCGTCCTCGCGCGCTGGGCCTGAAGAACCCCTTTTGAAAAGCGGGCGACAGGGGGATTCGAGATGTTCACCGGGATCGTCGAAGGCGTGGGCCGCATCGAGCGTGTCGAGTCGCTCGGCGCCGATGCCGGCGTGCGGCTGACGGTCGACGCCGGCGGCGTGTCGCTCGCGGGCGCGCGCGTCGGCGACAGCATCGCGGTCAACGGCGCGTGCATGACGATCACTTCGCTCGCCGGCCAGCGCTTTACGGTCGACGTGTCGCGCGAAAGTCTCGCCAGGACCGTCGGGCTCGACGCGCCGGGCGACGTGAATCTCGAGACCGCGCTCGCCCTCGGCGAGAAGCTCGGCGGACATCTCGTGTCGGGGCACGTCGACGGCGTCGGCGAGGTCGTTCGCTTCGCCCCCGTCGGCGAGTCGTGGGATCTCGTCGTGCGCGCTCCGCGCGAGCTGGCGAAATACTTCGCCTACAAGGGCTCGGTCGCGGTCGACGGCGTGAGTCTCACGGTCAATCGCGTGATCGACACGCCGGCCGGCTGCGACATCGCGATCAACCTGATCCCGCACACGATCGAGGCGACGACGCTGAAGCGGCTCGCTGCGGGCGTGCGCGTGAACCTCGAAGTCGATCTGATCGCGCGGTACGTCGAGCGCATGCTCGCCGCGACGACCTCGGCGAAAGCTTGAGCCTGCCCCGTGTTCGCGGCAACGCCGCTGCTGGCGCTTGCGGTCGCCGCCGCGCTCGCTGCGCCGGCGTTCGCCGACGCCGCGAAGCGCGCCTACGCGTTCGCGTTCGCCGCAGCGTTCGCGTTGTACTTCGGGCTGACGGGCCTGCCCGAGGCGTGGCCGGGCGATCGCTGGCTCGGCGACCGATGGAACTGGGCCGGCGGGCTGCTCGCGACCGCGGGCATGCTGGTGCTGGCCGCGGCGCTCGTGCGTCGTGCGGGCTTCGCGTGG
>JBKBSH010000420.1:0-2290 GCA_046291795.1 Burkholderiaceae bacterium
CCGCTGCAGGACTGGGTGCTCGCGGTCGCCGCCGCCTTCTGCGCCGCCTACCTGTTCCTGTTTTATTCGCAGGTCGCGACGCGGCCGGGGCAGCCGACGGACATGGATGTGTACGTGGCCGCCGCCGGAATGCTGCTGCTGCTGGAGGCCACCCGGCGTGCGCTCGGCCTGCCGATGGTGATCGTCGCCGGCGTGTTCCTGATCTACGCCTTCGCGGGCCCGTACATGCCGGAGCTCGTCGCGCACCGCGGCGTGTCGCTGAACCGCGCCGTGTCGCACTACTGGCTGACCACCGAGGGCGTGTTCGGCATCGCGCTCGGCGTATCGACCAGCTTCATCTTCCTGTTCGTGCTGTTCGGCTCGCTGCTCGACAAGGCCGGCGCCGGCAACTATTTCATCAAATCCGCGTTCGCGCTGCTCGGCCACATGCGCGGCGGGCCGGCCAAGGCGGCGGTGGTTTCGTCGGCGGCGACCGGACTGATCTCGGGCTCGTCGATCGCCAACGTCGTCACCACCGGCACGTTCACGATTCCGCTGATGAAGCGCGTGGGCTACCGGCCCGACCAGGCCGGCGCGGTCGAGGTCTCGAGTTCCGTCAACGGCCAGATCATGCCGCCGGTGATGGGGGCGGCGGCGTTCCTGATGGTCGAGTACGTCGGCATTCCCTACACGCAGGTGATCAAGCACGCGTTCCTGCCTGCGGTGATCTCGTACGTGGCGCTTTTTTACATCGTCCACCTCGAGGCGCTGAAGGCGAACCTGCAGGGACTGCCGCGGCGCACGCAGAGCACGTTCGCGCGGCGGCTGCTGTCCTTTTCGATGACGGTCGCCGGCTTCGTCGTGCTTTCCGGTGTCGTCTACTTCGGCATCGGCTGGATCAAGGACGTGCTGCCCAACGCCGCGATCTATCTGGTCGGCGCCGGGCTGCTGGCCAGTTACCTCGGCCTGCTGTGGTACGGCGCGCAGCAGCCCGAACTGGAACTGGACGATCCGAACGCGCCGGTCTTCGAACTGCCCGAGACCGGACCGACGCTGAAGAGCGGGCTGCACTACCTGCTGTCGGTCGTCGTGCTGATCTGGTGCCTGATGGTCGAGCAGCTTTCGCCGGGACTTTCGGCGTTCTGGGCGACGACGTTCATGATCTTCATCCTGGTCACGCAGCGGCCGCTGATCGCGCGGGTCCGCGGCCGCGGCGACCTCGGCGCCGCCGCCCGCCGGGGTTTCGCCGAGCTTCTCGACGGGCTGGTGACCGGCGCGCGCAACATGATCGGCATCGGCGTGGCCACCGCCGCTGCCGGCATCATCGTCGGCACCGTGTCGCTGACCGGCATCGGCCTGGTGATGACCGAGCTCGTGGAACTGGTCTCGGGCGGCAACCTGATGATCATGCTGCTGCTGGTGGCGCTGATCAGCCTGATCCTCGGCATGGGGCTGCCGACGACGGCCAACTACATCGTGGTGTCGACGCTGATGGCGCCGGTGGTGGTCGAGCTGGGCGCGCAGAGCGGCTTGCTCGTGCCGCTGATCGCCGTGCACATGTTCGTCTTCTACTTCGGCCTGATGGCCGACGTGACGCCGCCGGTCGGGCTGGCGTCGTTCGCCGCCGCCGCGATCGCGCGCACCGATCCGATCAGGACCGGCGTCACCGCTTTTTACTACAGCATGCGCACGGCGATCCTGCCGTTCCTGTTCATCTTCAACACGCAGCTTCTGCTGATCGGGCTCGCCGGCTGGTTCCATCTGCTGGTGACGATCGTCAGCGCGACGATCGCGATGCTGGTGTTCGCCGCGGCGACGCAGGGCTACTTTCTCGTGAGAAGCCGCTGGTACGAGACCGCAGCGCTGTTGGTCGTCACCTTCACGCTGTTCAGGCCCGGCTTCTGGTGGGACATGTTCTATCCGCCGTTCGAGCACACGTCGCCGGCGCAGCTGATGAAGATCATCGAGGACAAGCCCGCCAACGCCAATCTGCGCATGTGGATCGAGGGCACGACCCTCGAGGGCAAGGAGTTTTCCAAGGGTGTGCTGATCCCGCTCGGACCCAAGGCGCCGGCGCGCGAACGGCTGCGTCGCGCGGGCCTGTCGCTGATCGCGCTCGGCGACGACGTGACGATCGGTCCGGTGCAGTTCGGCAGCGTGGCGGCCAAGCTCGGGCTGGAGGCCGGGTTCAAGGTGACCGGCGTCGAGCTGCCGGTCGAGCGGCCGCCGAAGGAGTGGATGTTCATTCCCGCGCTGCTGCTGCTCGCGGCGGTCGTGCTGCTGCAGCGCGCGCGCGCCCGGCGCGGGACCG
>JBKBSH010000421.1:0-2282 GCA_046291795.1 Burkholderiaceae bacterium
TGCACAGCGATGGTCAAGCTGGCGCACGTTTCCGAAACGCCCGCGACGCAATGGCTCAAGCGCCGCGGCATCGCCTTTTCCGAGCACGTTTACGAATACGTCGAGCACGGCGGCACCGCGGAATCGGCGCGCGCGCTCGGCGTGCCCGAACACGAGGTCGTCAAGACGCTCGTGATGGAAGACGAAGCCGGCAAGCCGCTGATCGTGCTGATGCACGGCGACCGCAGGGTGTCGACCAAGCGCCTGGCGCGCCAGATCGGCCGCAAGCGCATCGAGCCGTGCGCGCCCGAGGTCGCGCAGCGGCATACGGGCTACCAGGTCGGCGGAACCTCGCCATTCGGTACGCGCAAGGCGCTGCCGGTTTTCGTCGAGCGCAGCGTGCTCGAGCTGCCGCGGATGCTGATCAACGGCGGACGACGCGGCTATCTGGTCGGGATCGACCCGGCGGTGCTGACCGCCGCACTCGGCGCCACCGCAGTCGACTGCGCGCTGCTCGACCAGGACGGAGACCGAGATGGGCTGGATCGCTGACCTCGTCGCCGCGGCTTGCGGCTATCTGCTGGGGTCGATTTCGTTTGCAGTCGTCGTCAGCCGCGCGATGGGACTTGCCGATCCGCGCTCGTACGGTTCGAGGAACCCTGGCGCGACCAACGTCCTGCGCGCGGGCAGCAAGCTCGCCGCCGGGTTGACGCTCGCGGGCGATGCCGCGAAAGGCGCAGTCGCGGTGTGGCTGGCCAAACGCTACGGCGCGCCGCTCGGCGTCGGGGAGTTCGGTGTCGCGCTGACGGGGTTCGCCGCGTTCGTCGGGCACCTCTACCCGGTGTTCTTCCGCTTTCAGGGTGGAAAGGGCGTGGCGACCTTCCTCGGCGTCGTTCTGGCGCTCAATCCGTGGCTCGGCCTGGCCGCGTGTGTCGTGTGGCTGCTGATCGCATTGTTCTTCCGCTACTCGTCGCTCGCCTCGATCCTGGCCGCCGCGCTGACGCCGCTGTTCTACGCGTTCGCCTGGGGCTTCGACGCGCTGCTCGTCGCGTTTGTTGCGATGAGCGTCCTTCTGGTGATCCGGCACCAGCGCAACATCGTCAATCTGATGGCCGGCAAAGAGCGCAAGATCGGCGAGAAGGCGCACGCCGCCCCGGGTGGGCGCCGCTGACGCTCAAGACCCCAGGGGCCAGCGCGGCCGTACGCTGAAGCTGCCGCTGCGCGTGCCGGCGCCCGCATGCAGACGGGCCAGCCCGGCCAGCGCGATCATCGCTGCGTTGTCGGTGCACAGGTCTTCCGGAGGGAAGTACAGCCGCACGCCGCGCCGGCTCGCTTCGTCCCGCAGACGGGCGCGCAATTGCGCGTTCGCGCCCACGCCGCCGGCGACCACGAGCGTGTCGAGCCCGGTTCGCTCAAGCGCCGCCATCGCCTTCGTCGCCAGTACGTCGACCACCGCAGCGACAAACGCGCGAGCGACATCGGCGCGGACCTGCTCGCAGAGATTGCCGGCGCGTTGCGTCGCCGTCAGCACTGCGGTCTTCAATCCGCTGAAGCTGAAGTTCAAATCGCCGCTGCGGAGCAGGGGGCGCGGCAAGTGAACCGCACCGTCCACACCGAACTCGGCGAGGCGCGAAACCGCCGGGCCGCCCGGATAGCCGAGGCCGAGCAGTTGTGCGGTCTTGTCGAATGCTTCGCCGGCTGCGTCGTCGAGGGTCTCGCCGAGCAGCTCGTAGTCGCCGAGACCGCCGACGCGCATCAACTGGGTGTGCCCGCCCGACACGAGCAACGCGACGAAAGGAAAAGCGGGCGCGGGTCGGGCCAGCAGCGGCGACAACAGATGACCTTCGAGATGGTGTACGCCGACCACCGGTTTGCCGAGCGCATAACCCAGCGCGTACGCGACCCCTGCGCCGACCAGCAGCGCCCCCGCCAGCCCCGGCCCTTCGGTGACGGCGATCGCTTCGATGTCGAAACGCGATCGGGCGCACACGGCCAGCACGTCGTCGAGCAGCGGAAGTACCCGCCGGATGTGGTCGCGCGAGGCCAGCTCCGGCACGACGCCGCCATAGGCGCGGTGCATCTCGATCTGCGAGTGCACGCGATGCGCGATCAGTCCTGCGTCGCTGTCGTACAGCGCCAGACCCGTTTCGTCGCACGAGGTCTCGATACCGAGGATCAGCATAGGCGGGCGAGTCTAGCCCGGATATTTCACGGGGGACGCGGGAGTTGCGCGGATGCCGGGGCGAGCCAGGTTGCGCGAGAGGGGCGCAGCAAAGGCCAGTGGGCCTTTGCGAGCACTTGAG
>JBKBSH010000422.1:0-2277 GCA_046291795.1 Burkholderiaceae bacterium
CCGACAGCACGAAATCGCCGACCGACACCTCCTCGTCGACGCACGCGTCGAGGAAGCGCTGGTCGATACCCTCGTAACGGCCGCACACGAGCACGACGCCTTCGCCACCGGCGGCCAGCGCGCGGACGCGCGCATCGGTCAACGGCGCGCCGCTCGCGGCGAGCGCGATCACGCGCGTGGCCGCGATGCCGGCCGCACGCTGTGCCGCGCGCGCCGCGTCGACCGCAGCAGCGAGCGGCTCGGCCAGCATCACCATGCCCGGACCGCCGCCGAACGGCCGGTCGTCGACCGTGCGGTGGTTGTCGTGCGTGAAATCGCGCGGGTTCCAGGTCGCGAGCCGCCACAGCCCCGCGTCGAACGCGCGGCGCGTGATGCCGTGCGCCGTCAACACCTCGAACATCGGCGCAAACAGCGTGATCACGTCGAACCGCATCGCTTCCGCCTCACCAATCCGCTTCCCAGTCGACTTCGATCCGGCGCCGTGCAGGGTCGATTCGATCGACGTACGCATCGACCATCGGTACCAGCAAGGTCGATCCGGCAGTGCCGACTTCCAGCAGATCCTGCGCGCCGTTGCTGCGCAGGCCCCGCACTTCGCCCAGATCGACGCCGCGACGGTTGATGACGCGGGCGCCGATCAGGTCGACCCAGTAATACCGCCCCGGCGCAAGCGCCGGGAATTCCTCGCGCGGCACCGCGATCGCCGCGCCTCTGATCGCATCGGCCGCCTCCGGCGATTCACAGCCGGCCCATTTGGCCAGCAGCAGCGCCGCGTGGCGGCGGACCGCGGTCACCGCGAGGCGCTCGCGCGCGCCGTCGCGCAGCAGCCACCAGTTGCGCGTCGTGCGCAGCACCTCGGCACCGGCGTCGTAGGGCACGATCTTCACCCACCCTTTGACGCCATAGGCGCCGCGCACGGCGCCCAGTTCGATCAACGCCGAAGGCGGCGAGTCTTGCTCGGGCATCGCTCGCGCGGCGCGCGCCTGGCTTCAGGCTACGGCCTTGCCGAACTCCTTCACGAGCCGCGCGACCGTCGGGCTCAACTGTGCGCCGACGCTCTGCCAGTGCTGCAGACGATCGGCTGCCACACGAAACTTCGGCTCGTTCTCGGCCGCGACCGGGTTGTAGAAGCCGACGCGCTCGATGAAGCGGCCGTCGCGCGGGTTGCGCGAATCCGTCGCGACGATGTTGAAAAACGGGCGCTTCTTCGCGCCGCCACGGGCCAGTCGAATCACGACCATGAATTTTTCCTTTGCGAATCCAGAACTTGCGCTTGCGCGAAAAGGCGCGAATTGTAGCGGTCGGACCTAGCCCGGGCAAGCCGCGCGCGGCGCCCCTCAGTAGCTGCTCGTCAGCCCGACCCCGATCGTGGCGCGACGGCTGTCGTACGCATCGACGTTCGAGTCGACCCGCGCGTAAGCGACCGAAAAGCGCGGCGCAAGCCCGAAAACCGTCCGCTCGCGCAAGGTGAAATCCAGCCCGACGAGTCCCGATACGTCTCGCCTCACGCGCGCGAAGCCGGGTTCGGTCGCGCGGTACTTCGCCGTGCCGACGCCGGTGCGCGCCTCGACGATGACGCCGCCGCGAAACTCGCGCAGCCAGCTCGCGCGCAGCTCGGCGTAGTCGAATCCGCGCCAGTCGTCGCGCGCGCGGCTCGATCCCGCAGTGGCACCCGCACCGTACGCGATCGAGCCGGGGCGCACGCGGCGCAGATCGGTGAAGACAAACGCCTGGTTCGCGGTGGCTCCCTTCAGTTCGGTGTACTCGATCCGCCGCGCGAGCACGGTGGTCGTCCACGTGAGCGCATGGTCGACGTAGACGGTGGCGCCGCCCTGAATCAGTCCGCCCGTGTACCAGTGGCGCCGTTGGTACTGCGAGGCGAGCGCACCGACTTCCGCAGAGTACGTGGTGCGCTGCGCGCGGAAGGCGCGTCCGGCGCTCGCCTGCCCGAACACGAAATCGTCGAGCCGGCCGGCGTAATCGCGCCAGTCGACGGTGCCGCGCACGAAGCTGCGCAGATCGTCGCCGAGCGCAAGCCGTCCGTTGGCGACGATGCCGAGGCCGTAGCTGCCGTCGCCGGCGACCGTCGTCGCGTTGCCGGCGGAATCGACGACCGTTCGGCTGCGCACCGGCGGCAGCGTATTGATCGCGAAGCTCGACGTCGTCGATGCCTCGCGGATCCGCCGCAGGTCGAGCAGCGCGCGGTCCTTTCGTGCCGGCGCGAGATCGGCGCCGAGAGCAAGCTCGAGGTGATAACGCGCGGCGACCAGATCGCCG
>JBKBSH010000423.1:0-2276 GCA_046291795.1 Burkholderiaceae bacterium
TTCAGATCCGACAGATCCTTCTTCAGGAGCGTCAGACCGTAGAACGTGAAGAAGATCTGGACCTCGTAGCCGAGCGACGCGGCGGTCGAAGCGAGAATGAAAGGCGGGTACGCCCAGTCCAGCGTTCCTTTGGTGGCGATCAACGCCATCTTTTTCTGACTCACGGCAGCCTCTCGGTCTGGGTTGACGCGGGGCGGCGGTCGGCCGCATCTCGCACTGGGTCAGGGATTCGCGACCGCAGCGGTCGCGCGCGATACGCCGCCGTCAACGGCGCTTCAGATAAAACACGTACGTCCCGCCTTCCTGCTCGGAGGCGAGCAGCTCGTTGCCGGTCTGCTCGGAAAACGCCTTCATGTCGGCGACCGACCCTGCGTCCGTCGCGACCACCTTGAGCACTTGCCCGGCAGCCAGTTCGTTCAGCGCCTTGCGCGTCTTGACAATCGGCATCGGGCACGCCAGTCCGCGCGCGTCGAGTTCCTTGTCGTACTTCATCCGGAGTCTCCCATTCGTTCGGCCGTCCCTGAGCGCAGCGGGGAACAGGCGGTTTCGAGTCCGCGCGCGAGAGTTTAGCGACGAAACCCCGGCGCGTACTCGGCCTGCGCACTGCTGCGAAGGCGTGGCGCCGCCTACCCGCATGGGTGATTCATTGAGCCTGCAGTGCCTCGCAGAATGGGTCGGGCCTGATGCGAGGCGCCTTACATGCCCCTGCCGCCGGCGGATTCCCGCCCCTTCATCCCCATCCTTCCCGACCGAAGCGCCGAGCGCGCCGCGAGTGCGGACGGGCACGCCTGTAGCGGCGCCGAATCGTTTGCGCTGATGGTGCTCGGCGATTCGATGGCACCCGAATTCGCCGACGGCGACATCGTGATCATCGAACCCGAAGGGCTGGCCACCGACCGCTCGTATGTGCTCGCATTCTGGCAGGGCGAGTGGATCTTCCGCCAGCTCGTTCGCAGCGACGACCGCTGGCGCCTGCGCGCGCTCAATCCGCAGTATCCGGACATCGATCTGCCCGACCTGGGCGCCGTGCGCGGCGTGATCACGCAGAAGTGCCGCCCTGGCCGCCGACGTGCCAGCAAGCGCTACGTCGAGTGAATCGGGGCGTCGATGCCGCATGCCGAACTGGCCCCGGTCGTCGACGTCGTCCAGCGCAATTGCGATCTGGCCGACGCGCGCCACGCGCGCGAGAAGTCGATGTGCACGTATCTGCTGGACATGCGCGAGCACTATCGCTGGGCGGTCCGGCTTCCGCTCGGTGCCGCTCCGGACCGGGCGCGGCTCGCCGAGTGGATCGCGCGCCGCGAGCGGAGCTGGGAGGCGCTGCCCGTGGCCGACGGGGCGTTCGCACCGCTGCCGATCGGTACCGGCGTCGATCCCTTCGATGACGACGAAGCGAACCGCCACCTGACCGCGTACGGATGGGTCTACGGTGCCGGGATCGGACTGTTCGGCGCGCCGGTGTTTTTCCTCGCAGAGCGCGCCGCCGAACACGTGCGCGACGGTGCGCGCGTGATCGTCACCGATCGCGAGTGGGCGCGCGGCATGGCCGCCCCGCCCGCCGTGAGCCGAAGGAACACCATTGTCGTTCGGCTCGATGCGTTGCGGCGCTGGCTGTGGACGCGCGTCGAAGCCGGCAGCGTGCGCGCAGGTGACACCTCATTCGCCGCGGTGTTGCGTGCGTACGCCGACGTCGACACGGCGGCAAGCGTCGACCGCATGGCGCGCAGCGAGGCCGAGACGCTGATCCTGCACGAGCTGGGCGAGCTGCGCGCCGGCTCGCTGCTGGGCGAAGACTGGGAGCGGATGATCGCCGCGAGCCCGCGCCGTACCGAGCTCGTGCTGCGCGCAGTGCGCGATCTGCTGGCCGACTGCGTCGTCACGCTGCCGCAGCTGCTGGCGCGCGACGCGGTCGCGTCGCTGCTGTTCTGGTACGCGACCTTCGACGGACTGCGGCGCCAGCTCGCGCCGGAACTCGTTCGCCCCTTCCGCGCCGACCCCGAACGCGCCGACCGCACGGCGCTCGCCGCCGCCGCGCGGCAGCGCGGGCAGAACGGCCGCATCGTGGCCGACGACCGCACCATCCTGGAGCCGCTGCACGGAAGGCTCGTCGCCCGCGCGCCGGACCGGATCGCGGGCCTGGCCGAGTTCCACGGCCTCGGTCCGCGCCCCGTGCCCTTCCAGGAGCGGGCGGTGATCGACCTCGCCGTCCGGCTGGAGCCGGCCGGGATCGCGCCGCGCCTCGACGAGGGCGGCCGCGAGGAGATCGCCAGCCTGCC
>JBKBSH010000424.1:0-2276 GCA_046291795.1 Burkholderiaceae bacterium
GACGTGCTGGCCTGCCGCGGGGCCGTCGTTGACGAGCAGCGTGCAGCCGTCGGCGCGCAGCCCGGCGGCGCGCTGCGCAAACTGCACCCGCGCCACTGCGTCGAATAGCGCGCGGCGCTCGGCGGGTGCCAACTCCTCGATGCGCACCGCGTGGCGCCGCGGAATCACCAGCGCGTGACCTTCGCGCACGCCGTACAGGTCGAGAAAGGTCAGGGTCGAGGGCGTGCGCTCGACGATGCTCGCCGGCTCGGCGCCGTCGACGATGCGGCAGAACAGGCAGTCGTTCATCGCTGATCGCACAGCATAGCCGGCCGCTGTGACCGATAAGGCGCGATCATGGGCGCGCTGTAAGGCAAGGCACCGGCTTGGCGCTAACCTTACGCGGTTACGAGCCCCTGCCGGGAGTCGCCATGAGACGTTCACTCGCGACGGCACTCGCCGTCCTGACGATCGCGCCTGCAGCGCACGCAACCGATGTCGGCATCACCGTCGAAATCGCTCAGCCGGGCGTGTACGGTCGCATCGATATCGGGCGTTTTCCGCAGCCCGCGGTGATCGTCCCGCAGCCGGTGATCGTCGCGCCGCCTCCGCCGCATGTCGTCGTGCAGCCGATCTATCTGTGGGTGCCGTACGGCCACCGGAAGAATTGGGCCAGGCACTGCCACCGCTACAACGCCTGCGGGTATCCGGTCTACTTCGTGCGGCACGACTGGTACGACAAACACGTTCGCCGCGGCGACGATCGGCGCGGTCGCGATGACGACGATCATCGCGGTCGCGGCAAGGGCAAAGGCAAGGGCCGCGACTGAGCGGGCGCTTCTCCGATCCGCCGCATCCACCGGACCCCGCCAAGTGACCGAACCCGCCGCGATCACGTACCTGTTCACCGACATCGAGGGCAGCACCCGGCTCTGGGAGGACGCCCCCGAGCGCATGCGGATCGCGCTCGCGCGGCACGACACGCTCTGTCACGCCGCGGTCGTGCGCCACCGCGGCACGATCGTGAAGACGACGGGCGACGGCGTGCACGCCGCGTTCGAGCGCGCGTGTGACGCGGTTGCGGCCGCGATCGACATGCAGCTTGCGCTCGCCGCCCCCGAGGCCGGCGACGGACTCGCACTGCGCGTTCGTTGCGGGCTGCACTGCGGTGTCGACGAGCGGCGCGACGGCGACTTCTACGGCCGGGCGGTGAACCGGGCCGCGCGGATCATGAGCGCGGCGCATGGCGGGCAGATCCTCGTTTCGCAGGCCGTCGCTGACGCGGTCCGCACCGATGCTCCGCCCGGCGTCTCGCTGCGCGATCTCGGTGCCGTTCGGCTGCGCGATCTGGCCGCACCGGAGCGCGTCTACCAGGTTCTGCACCCGCGCCTGCGAGCCGAGTTCCCGGCGCTGCGCTCCCTCGAGGCCACACCGAACAACCTCGCGCAACAGTTGAATTCGTTCGTCGGCCGCAGCCAGGAACTCGCCGACGTGCGACGGATGCTCGCGGCGAGCCGGCTGGTGACGTTGCTCGGCATGGGCGGCATCGGCAAGTCGCGGCTGTCGGTGCAACTCGGCGCCGAAGTGCTCGACGACTATCCGGACGGCGTATGGCTGATCGAACTCGCGCCGCTGGCGGATGCGCAATTCGTTCCGCAGGCCGTCGCTTCGGTACTCGGCGTCAAGGAGGAAGCCGGCGGCGGAGTCCTCGACGCGCTATTGAAGTTCGTTCGCGACCGCACACTGCTGATCATTCTCGACAACTGCGAACACCTCGTTGCCGCGTGCGCGGATCTCGCCAAGCGGCTGTTGCAGTCGGCTGCGAAGGTCAAGATTCTGGCGACCAGCCGCGACGCGTTGCAGATCGCAGGCGAAGCCGTGTTCCAGCTCGCACCGCTCGCCGCGCCCGACCCGCGGGCGCAGGCGGCCTCGGACGACGCGCTTGCGCACAGCGACGCCGTGCGGCTGTTCGTGGACCGCGCGAGCGCTGCGCAGCCGGCCTTTCGCCTGACCGCCGACAACTCACGGACGGTTGCGACGATCTGCCACCAGCTCGACGGCATTCCGCTCGCGATCGAGTTGGCAGCGGCGCGCACGCGCGCGCTGTCCGTCGAGGCGATCGCGGCGCGGCTGAACGAACGTTTCAGACTGCTCGTCAGCGGTGACCGCACCGTGCTGCCGCGCCAGCGCACACTGCGGGCGCTGATCGACTGGTCGTACGACCTGCTCGCTGCCCCCGAGCGCGCGCTGTTTGCGCGGCTGTCGGTGTTCGCCGGCGGCTGGACGCTGGAGGCGGC
>JBKBSH010000041.1:0-11079 GCA_046291795.1 Burkholderiaceae bacterium
CGCCTTCAACGCGAGCAGCACCGCGGCCGCGCAATTGTTGACGACGGTGGCGGCCTCCGCACCCGTCAGCTCGCGCAGCAAGCCCTCGACGATCGCGTCGCGGTCGCCGCGGCCGCCGCCGGCGATGTCGTACTCGAGCGCGGCATAGCCGCGCATCGCGGCGGCCACCGCATCGACGGCCTCGTCCGCGAGCAAGGCGCGGCCCAGGTTGGTGTGGATCACCGTCCCGGTCAGGTTGAACACCGGCGTCATCCGCGGCGCGGCGAGCGCGCGAGCGCGGGCGGCGGCCGCGTCGATCAGCTCGTCGAGCGCGGGCGCTTCGGCGCCGGCGCGGATGCGCTGCCGCGCGGCGTCGAGCGCGTCCTGGATCGCACGCTTGACGAACGCGTTGCCGTGCGCGGCCGCGAGCGCAGCGAGGGCCGGCTGCGCGAGCATCCGGTCGACGGAAGGAAGCCGGGCGAGGACTTCGGCGGTCGCCCTTGTCTCGCCCGCACGGGGCAGAGTCAGGTCGGACATCGGGCCTATCCGCTGCCGGGATGGAACAGCAGGTTGGGGCCCGATCGCGCGAAGCCCTGCTCGTCGACGAGCACGTCGAGCGCGAGCGTGGCCAGGTCGTCGGCGACCGGATCGACGAACGCGTCCTTGTCCTGGTTGAAGATCTTCAGGTACGAGTTGCATTCGCTGCAGGTCTCGGCCTTGGCCACCGCGTCGGCCGCGCTGCGGCCTTCCTGCTCGATGCTGAGGTAAGCGAGTCCCTTGTCGGCCTCGCACGACGAGCACTTGACGCGAACCATGTTCCACTCGGTTTCGCACAGCGCGCAATGCAGGTAGCGCAGCGCGTTCTGCGGGCCGATGCGAAGCATGCTCGCGACCGGACGCGTGGCGCACACCGGGCAGACGGTGGCGACGTCGCACTGGTCCACGTCGGCGACGCTCAACGTGGCGGCGAGCCGGGAGAAATACACCTGCAGCGCGGCGCCGACGAAAGGAACGAAAGCCGCATCGGCATCGAGCGTCGTGCCGACGATCAGCCGCTCTGCAAGCGTCTCGAGCGCATCGTCGTCGAGCGCCGCGAGCTGCGCCAGCGTGTCGGGCACGACGCCGCTCGCCTGCCGCCGCACGGTGGCCACGATGTCGCGCAGGTCGGCGCGCCATTCGGCGCCGCGTTCGTGCGACTGCGCCGCGAGCGGCGGCATGCCGTACTGGCGGCTCGACGCGAGCAAGGGTTCGGCGATCGGCGCGGCTGCGCGCGCCGGCAGCGCGGCATGCTGCGCGCGCGCGATCTGCGCCATCGCGCGCAGGTAATCGGCCATCGGGTGCCCGTCGGCGAGCGCCTCGAAGCGGTCGGCACGTTCGGCGTAACGCTGCGCGTTGGTCGGCAGCACGATGCGCGGCGACTGCGGCACACGGCCGATCGAGCCATCGGTGATGATGGGGGTCGGCAAGGACGTCTCCGGTGCTTGGTGATCGACAGAAAAAGACGGCGGCCGCAGCCGCCGTCTTTGTCGCGAGGATGGGGCTTACTTGGCGCCGGTCACGCGACGGTACCACAGCGGATGGTGGTGCCTGGCCCACGCATGACTCACCGTGCCGCGGGTCATCGCGCGCAGACTGCCCCGGACCCAGAAGATCGCGGCGTAGACGTGCACGACGATTCCCACGATCAGCACGAACGCGGCCAGCATGTGAATCACCGCGGCGATGCGGATCAGCGGGATCGGGAAGAAACCGGCGAAGTACGGCCGCCACAGGATGATGCCCGATACGAGCAGCAGCACCATCGTGACGACCATCGTCCAGAACAGCTGCTTCTGTCCGATGTTGTACTTGTCGATCTCCGGCAGGTTCTCGTCGCGGTTGTTGATGACGTCGCGCAGGCGCTTGCGCCACTCCCTGTCGTACGGCTGGATGATGTTGTCCTGCCAGTAACGCATCACCATGAACAGGAAGAACACGAACATCAGCACGCCGAGGAACGGATGCAGGATGCGCGCCCATACGCCGCCGCCGAGCAGCCACGCCAGGAAGTAGAACGACGGATGGAAGAAGGCGAGCCCGGAGGCGGCGAGCAGGATGAACAGGATCGCCACGATCCAGTGGTTGGTCCGCTCGCCCGCGCTGTAGCGTGGCACTTCGCCGCTTTTGATGACGACTTGGCTCATCCCTTGTCTCCCTGTTCGACTTCCTTGGGACCTCGCGTCACGTAGTGGAAGAACGCGCCCAGCACCGCCAGCCCGAGCCCGATCGACAGCAGCGGCTTCGCCACCCCTTTCCACAGGCTCACCCATGGGCTGATCGAGGGATTCGCGGGCAACCCGCTGTACAGCTCGGGGGTGTCGCCGTGCTGCAGCACGTACATGACGTGCGTGCCGCCGACCCCCTGCGGGTCGTACAACGCCGCCTTCTGCAAGCCGCGCTCCTTCAGGTCGTTCACCCGCTTGTTGCCGCGCGCGACCATGTCCTCCTTGGCGCCGAACATGATCGCCCCGGTCGGGCAGGTCTTCACGCAAGCGGGCTCCAGACCCACGGCGACACGGTCCGAGCAGAGCGTGCACTTGTAGGCCTTGTTGTCCTTCTTGCTGATGCGCGGAATGTTGAACGGGCAGCCGGCGATGCAGTAGCCGCAGCCGATGCAGTTCTCGGAGATGAAGTCGACGATGCCGTTGGCGTACTTGACGATCGCGCCCGGCGCCGGGCAGGCCTTCAGACAGCCCGGGTCCTCGCAGTGCATGCAGCCGTCCTTGCGGATCAGCCAGTCGAGGTTGCCGTCCGCACGCTGGACCTCCGCGAACCGCATCACCGTCCAGGACCGGTCGGTGAGATCGACCGGGTTGTCGTACACGCCGACGTTGGTGCCGATCTCGTCGCGCAGGTCGTTCCACTGCATGCAGGCGACCTGGCACGCCTTGCAGCCGATGCACTTGGAGATGTCGATCAGCTTGGCGACCGGCGTCACCGGGCCGTGCATGCCGCCGAAGCGGACCGACGGCGGGGTGGTCGTCGTGGCCGAGCGTTTCTGAACATCGAGTGATTGCATGGGATCCTCCTTATGCCTTCTCGATGTTGACCAGGAACGCCTTGTATTCCGGCGTCTGCGAGTTCGCGTCGCCGACGTACGGCGTCAGCGTGTTCGCGAGGAACCCGCTCTTGGCCACCCCGACGAAACCCCAGTGGATCGGTATGCCGACCGTGTGCACCTTCTTGCCGCCGCAGTCGAGCATCTTGATGCGTTTGGTCACGACGGCCGCGGCGCGGATCTCGCCGCGATTGCTGCGCACCTTGACCATGTCGCCGTTGCGGATGCCCTTTTCCTTGGCCAGTTCTTCGCCGATCTCGACGAAAGGCGCCGGCTGCACGATCGCGCTGGACTCGACGTTCTTGGTCCAGTAGTGATAGTGCTCGGTCAGGCGGTACGTGGTCGCCGCGTACGGGAACTGGTCGGGCTTGCCGAACGCTTCGAGATCGCCCTTGTACACGCGCGCAGCCGGGTTGCTCAGCGCCTTCTTGTTGCCCGGATGCAGCGCGTTGTCGCCGACCGGCGTTTCGAACGGCTCGTAGTGCTCGGGGAACGGGCCTTCGGCCATCAGCCCGACCGCGAACAGCCGCGCCACGCCCTCCGGCGTCATGATGAACGGACCCGCACCGCTGTCCGGCCCGAGGCCGGGCGCAATGTCGGGCACGTCATTGCCCGCCCACGCAGTGCCCGTCCAGCGAACGCCGACGCGCGTCGCGTCCCACGGTTTGCCCGTTTTCGGGTCGGCGCCCGCGCGGTTGTAGAGCACGCGCCGGTTGGCGGGCCACGCGAAGCCCCAGTTGGAATAGTTTCCGAGCCCCGCTGGATCGGACGTGTCGCGCCGCGCCGAGTTGTTGCCGGCCTGCGTCCAGACGCCGCAGTAGATCCAGTTGCCGCACGAAGTCGAACCGTCGTCCTGCAGCAGCCCGAACCCCGGCATCTGCTCGCCGGCTTTCACCAGGACTTTGGTCTTGTCCTTCGGATCGACCACGTCGGCGAGCGCGCGGCCGTTGATCTCGCGCAGCACCTCCTCCGGCGTCGGCTTGGCCGGATTCAGATAGTTCCACGTCACGTTCAGCACGGGCTCCGGCCGCCTGCCGCCTTCCTTCGCGTACAGGTCGCGGATGCGGGTGAACAGCGTCCCGACGATCTCGATGTCGACCTTGCTGTCGCCCGGGGGCTCGGCCGCCGCCCACTTCCACTGGACCACGCGGCCCGAGTTCGTGTACGAGCCGGCTTCTTCCGCAAAGCACGAAGCGGGCAGACGAAAGACCTCGGTCTTGATGTCCTCCGGCTTGACGCTGTTGTACTCGCCGAAATCCTTCCAGAACTCCGCGGACTCGGTGCGCAACGGGTCGATCACGACCAGGTACTTGAGCTTGGACAGCGCCATGCCGAGCTTCTTCTTGTTCGGCAGCGCAGCCAGCGGGTTGAACCCGTGCAGGACCAGGCCATTCATCTTGCCCTGATGCATGTACTCGAACATCGCGAGCACGTCGTACGCCTTGTCGGTCTTCGGCAGCCAGTCGTACGCGAAGTCGTTTTCCTTCGTCGCGGCGTTGCCGTACCAGGCCTTCATCAGGCTCGTGTGCCACTTCGGGAAGTTCTGCGGGAAGTTCATCGATCCCGGCCGCAGCGGCTTCGGGGTGCGCGCCGCCAGATACTCGGCTCGGGTGGCTTGAGCGTCCGTCGGTCCGGGCATGTAGCCGGGCAGGACCCCGGCCACCGCATTCATGTCCGTGATGCCCTGCACGTTGGCGTGCCCGCGCAGCGCGTTCACCCCGCCGCCCTGACGGCCCATATTGCCGAGCAGCAGCTGGATCATCGCCATGGTGCGGATGTTCTGCGAGCCGACCGAGTGCTGCGTCCAGCCGAGCGCGTACAGGATCGTCATCACGCGGTCCGGCGTCGACGTCGACCCGATCATCTCGGCGACCTTCAGGAACTGCTCCTTCGGCGTGCCGCAGATCTTGCTCACCATGTCGGGCGTGTACCGGCTGTAATGCTTCTTCAGCAACTGGAACACGCAGCGCGGGTTCTCCAGCGTCTCGTCGACGACCGCGTAGCCGTCCTTGTCGAGTTCATAGCCCCAGGTCGAGCGGTCGTACGCGCGCTTGCTCTCGTCGTATCCCGAGAACAGCCCGTCCTTGAAGTCGAAGCCTTCTTTGACGATGAACGACGCGTTCGTATACGCCTTGACGTAATCGAGGTGGATCTTGTTGTTCGAGAGCAGGTAGTTGATGACGCCGCCCAGGAAGGCGATGTCGGTGCCGACCCGGATCGGCGCGTAATAATCGGCGACCGCGGCCGAACGCGTAAAGCGCGGATCGACGACGACGAGCTTCGCCTTGCGATGCTCCATCGCCTCGGTCACCCACTTGAATCCGCACGGGTGGGCTTCGGCGGCGTTGCCGCCCATGATCAGGACCAGGTCGGTATTCTTGATGTCGACCCAGTGGTTGGTCATCGCTCCGCGACCGAATGTCGGGCCCAGACTGGACACCGTCGGCGCGTGTCAAATGCGTGCTTGAGTATCGAGAGCGACGACTCCCAGGCTCCGCGAGGCCTTGACCCACAGATAGCCCGTTTCGTTGGTGGACGCGCTGGACACCAGCACCCCCGTCGTGGGCCAGCGGTTGACCGTCACGCCCTTGTCGTTCTTCTCGATGAAGTTCGCGTCGCGGTCCGCCTTCATGTGCTTGGCGATACGCGTCAGCGCTTCGTCCCACGAGATCCGCTTCCACTCCTTGGCACCGGGTTCGCGGACTTCGGGATGCATCAGCCGGTTCGGCGAGTGCACGAAGTCGAGCAGACCGGCGCCCTTCGGACATAGCGTTCCGCGATTGACCGGATGATCCGGGTCGCCCTCGATGTGGATGATGCGGCTCTTCACGTTCTTCGCCTTGTCACCCAGGCTGTACATGATCACGCCGCAGCTCACCGAGCAATACGGACACGTCCCGCGCGTCTCGGTCGTACGCGCCAGCTTGAAAGCTCGTACCTCCGCCAGCGCCGCCCCGGGCGACATCCCCAGGCCGACGATAGAGGACGAGCCCATTCCCGCAGCGCAGATCCTGAAGAACTGCCTGCGGCTCATGGGTGCATTCATGAAGCCTCCAGTGTGATGACCAACCCCGCCGACTCCTCAACGGCGGTCCCCGATCGAGCGCTGCGCGTTGGCTGACGCAGCACTGGCAGCATGCTAGGTTGTCAAATGAATCTTCACAACCCGCATTGCAGCAAATTCGCTTGACAACCGCAGCCACGCCGACGGGAATGGCGACGACAGGCCCCCGTGCAGGCGCAAAAAACCACGTGCCGCGGACTCCCCCAGTCGGCGCGAGCAGCAGCGCTTGCGTTGGCTCGGTGTTTTCCCCAGCCTGCGTCGCCGGTGTGGACAATCCGGGTTTTTGCACCGAACGATGATCACCTCCCGAAGCCGCGCTCATGCACCAGCGACTGAAGCGATACCGCATCGACCGTCCGGGCAAGCTGACGCTCGAGGACTTCGACCCGGCCGCCAAACCGCTGTCGGGTGGCGACAAGGCTGCGGACAAGGAACGGATCGCCGAGATCGCGAAGGAGCTCGCCCGGCTGCAGGACAATTTCTACGCGCTGCGAAAGGACAAGCTGCTGCTCGTGCTGCAGGGGATGGACACGAGCGGCAAGGACGGCACGATCCGAGCGGTATTCCAGGCGATCGATCCGCTCGGCGTGCGCGCGGTGAGCTACCGCGCGCCGACCGCATTCGAAGCGGACCGCGACTTCCTGTGGCGCCATCATCGCGACGTTCCGGGCAAGGGCGAGGTCGTCGTCTTCAATCGCTCGCACTACGAGGCCGTGCTGATCGAATACGTGCGCGGCTGGATCGACGCCGCCGAGCGCGAGCGCCGCTTCGCGCGCATCGTCGAGTTCGAGCGGCTGCTCGCCGACACCGGCACGACGATCGTCAAGTGCTTCCTGCACATCAGCAACGAGGAGCAGCGCAAGCGCCTGCAGGAGCGCATCGACGACCCGAGCAAGCACTGGAAATTCAATCCGCAGGACCTCGAGGAGCGCAAGCTCTGGCGCAAGTACCAGGACGCCTACGAGGCCGTGCTGCAGAACACCGCCACGCCTCATGCGCCCTGGTACGTCGTTCCGGCGGACAGCAAGACCCATCGCAACCTGATGGTCGGCACGATCCTGCTTGAAACGCTGCAGCGGCTCGCGCCGGAGGGCCCGCCGCCCAATCCAAGCTACAAGCGACTGCGCGTCACCTGACGCGCCCGGCCCCGCTTGTGAGCGCCGAAGGGCCGAAATCGGTCGTCCCCCTGCACCTTTTCCGGGGTTACCACCGGCGGCCCAGCCCTAGCCTTCGACCGGAGACCACCGCAGCAGCCGGCTTCGTCGCCGGCCTCCGCGCGACCATGGACATCTTCACGATCACGATGTCGGCGATGCCCGCGCATACGACGGCGGCGCTGCGGTCGATGCTGCTGCTGCTCGAGCCCGCGCTCGGCGCGCGCTGGCAGGTCGTCGACAAGCCGCCGGCCGACGTCGTTCTGCTGCCCGCCGAAACGCTCGCGCGCCTGAAAGCCGTTGCGGGCGGACCCGACGAGTTGCCGCTGTACCTGGCGCTCGGCAACGACGGCGAACGCCCTTCCAACGCGTACGCGATGCTCAAGCGTCCGATCACGCCGCCGCGGCTGGTCGAAGTGCTGCATCTGGCCGAAGGGCTGATCGAAAAGCTGCGGGCACCGCAGGACGACCTGCTGACGGTGCCGCTGATCGAAAGCGTGGAAGCCGAGGGCAAGGCGCAACTGGCGCCGGCGACCTTCGACGCGCGCGTTCGCACCACCCTGCGCGCCGCGACCTGGAGGCTGCTGCAGGATCCGATCGCCGCCACACTGATCGACAACGAGCGCCGCTCGATCTTCAGCCATCTGCCGGGCGCCGGTTACCACACGCGGCTGACGCTGGCCGAGTTCGCCAATGTGTTTCGCGAGGACCCGCCTGCGGTGCTCGTCGAGCTGTCCGGCCCCGAGCGCGACGCGCTGCGGCAGGCGCGCGACTTCAAGCCGCTGCGCGAACTCGAGTGGACGTTCTGGATCTGCAGCCGTTCGCCGTGGCTGCGGCCCGAGCTGTCGCCCGAGAAACGCTACCGCCTGCGGCGCTGGCCCGACTTCGGCCGTCTGCCGCACTACCAGGCCGACATCCGCATGGCCTCGGCGCTGATGGCGCAGGCGATGACGCTGCAGCAGCTTCGCAGCCGCGCGGGCGTGCCGCCGGAAACGGTGATGAATTTCCTGAATGCGACGTACGCGGTCGGCGCGCTGGCCGAAGCCGACGATGCGACGGTTGCCGCGCGCGGCGCGCCGAAGGCGGCGCCTGCCGCGCCGACCGGGCTGCGCGGGCTGATCGCCAACCTGCGGCGCAGGTTCGGTCTGGCCACTGCGAAGCCGGTCGCAAAACCCGCCCTCCGGCAAGCCCGGGACGCCGCCTGAGCGCCCGCTCGAACGCCGCGCGATGAACACGTACCGCATCGTGTTCGCCGGACCGATCGGCGCCGGAAAGACGACCGCGATCGGCGCGCTGTCGGACGTGCCGCCCGTCACGACCGAAGTCGCCAGCGACGAAGCCCTTGCCGCCGGCAAGGAGACGACGACGGTGGCCTTCGACTACGGACAGGTGCTGCTCGACAGCGGCGACGTCGTGCAGTTGTACGGCACGCCGGGGCAGGCACGCTTCGACTTCATGTGGCCGATCATCGCCGACAACGCGCTCGGCGCGATCATCCTCGCCGACAACTCGCGCGCCGACAGCATCGAGCTGACGCTCGACTACGTGCGCGAGTTCGCGCCGCGCATCGTCGCCGGCAACTGCATCGTCGGCGTCGGCCGTACCGAGACGCACCCCGCGCCCACCGTCGACGACTACGCGGACGCGCTCTCGGCGGCAGGCTTCGACCTGCCCGTGATGGCCATCGACGCGCGGCGGCGCGAACACGCACTGCTGCTGCTCGAGGTGCTGCTCGCGCGCCTGGAAGCGGTGCGCAATGTCCAGTAGACCGAAATCGCCCGAGTCGCGCACGGTGCGCGCCTTCTTCGCCGCGCGGCTCGCGCAGCTGCGCAGCGCGATCCCTTCGGCGAAGCTCGCAGCGATCGCCACGGAGGACGGACTGCTGTCGGCGACCGACACCGACGCCGAGCCCAGCCCGCTCGACCGTCGCGGCGCCGTGCTCGCATCGCTCGTCGCGGTCGCCCGCACCGGCGGGCGCGAAATGAGTCTCGGCGATACCGCGTGCATCCTGATCCTGTGCACCGAGGGCGCGCTGATCGTTCGGCCGTTCGGAACGACGCGCCGCCGCCTGCTGATGGTGCTGCTCGCCGACCCGCGCGAATCGAGCCGCGCCGTCGCCGCCGCACATCGGCTCGCGCTCGACATCGAGGCGCGCCTCGCCCCTGCGGCGCCGCCGCGCTGAGCCTCGGCGCGCGATGTGCACGGCCTTGAGCCGCTGGTCGATCGTCATGCCGCGGTCGTCGGCATAACGAACCCGCACCGGCAGCCAGCACAGCGCCGGCGCGAGCCAGACCTCGAGCCGGTCGTGCCGGTCGTTGCCCGGCGCATCCGCCGGGCGCTCGAGCTTGACGGCGTCGAACCGGCCGGCAGGCAGTTCGAGCGTCTCGGTCCCCCGCCGCTCGAAGCGGTAGACGCTCGCATGGCGCACGCCGGCGACCGGCAGCTCGACGAACGCCGCGGCAGGCCGCAGCTTCAATACCCGCCCGAGCTCGAGCAGCAGGCTCAACCGATCCTGCATCCGCGGGCGCGTCTCGACGGACTCCGCCGTGCCGAAGCGCACGCGCCGCGCGCGCCAGTCGAACTTCGTCGTCTCCTGCGGACGGCGCCCGCGTTGCTCGGTGTATTCGATCGGAATCAGACCATCCGCAGCGATCAGGCCGCGTGAACTCTGCCGCGCGTGGTACAGGCCCGCCGCGTTCGTCTCGGAGGCGAGCACGTAGCCGTCGCCATCGCGCGTCAGCACGAGGTCGCTTTCGCCGGTGATCCAGAGCAGCGAGCGCGTGGCGGTCGCCTCGAACACCAGCCGGAACGGCGGCGGCCAGGCATCCGCGTCGCCGCAGTCGGCGGTCGCTCGCGACGCAAGCGGCAGCACCGCCAGTGCGAACGCGGCGAACGCGCTAGCGCACCGGATCCGGCGCGGGCTGCGATCCATCTTCGATCCGCATCAGCACGTTTTCGGTCGTCCGCCCGCGCCGGTCGGTGAAGCGCAGCTTGACCGGCAGCCATCGCAGCGCCGGCGCGAGCCACACCTCGATGCGCGAGTCGGCGCCGCCGACGCTGCGCGGCCGCTCGATCTTGCGCGCGGCGATCTCGCCGAGATCCGTGACGATCGTCTCCTCGTCGCCGACCACGAACGCATAGGTATCGACGCCGTCCGGACCGGCGACCGGAAACTCGATCGCCGCGCCGGCGTGAAAGCGCTCCGGAAGCCGCTGCGCGAGCACCATCAACTGGAACTGGAACGACAGCCGGTCCTGGATGCCTTCGCGCAGTTCGCGCTCGAACGAGCGCACGCTGAAGGTTACGCGCCGCCCGCTCCAGTCGAAGTTGGCCGCTTCCTCCGAGCGCCGGATGCGTTTCTGCGTGAAGCGCTCGGGCGCCAGCCCGAAGCGGCGCACTGCGCCGGTGGACTTCAGCTCGAGCGCGGTGATGCCGAGCGCGACGGTCGCCAGCCGCGCCTCGTAGCGGCCGTCGTCGTCGAGCGTCCATGCAACCGACGTCTCCGCGGTCAGCACCTTGTATTCGGAGCCGCTCGTCAGGTACACGTAGGTGGCGCGCGCGGGCAGTCCGCCGGGCAGCACACCGGTTTCGGCGAGTTCGGCGGCGAGGTCCGTGCCGTCGATGCGCTCGGCCGGCAGCGCCGGATCGTCCGCCGCCAAGGGCGCGGCTTCGGGCGCTGCAGCGGGCGTTTCGTCCGCCGGCGGCGGCGCGGGTTCGACTGGTTGTTCGACCGGCGGTGCGGGTTCGACCGGTTGGTCCATCGCTGGTGCGGGTTGGACCGGTTG
>JBKBSH010000425.1:0-2267 GCA_046291795.1 Burkholderiaceae bacterium
GAAAAGGTCGAGGACTTCGTCGTCGCGGCGCGCGCTCAGGCGCGGCGCATGTATCCGCGCGGGCTCGCGAGCGAGGAGTACACGAGCATCATCAACGCGCGACAGTACGAGCGCCTGCTCGGCTATCTCGACCAAGCGAGCACGCTCGGCGTGCGCGTCGAGCCGTTGTTCGACGGTGCGCAGCGCGACGGCCCAGGGCACCGTCTCGCGCCCGCGCTGCTGATCGAGCCGCCGTCCGCCGCCGCCGTGATGCGCGAGGAGATCTTCGGCCCGCTGCTGCCTCTGGTGGCGTACGACCGCGTGCGGGACGCGATCGACTTCATCAACGCACGACCGCGCCCGCTCGCGCTGTACTGGTTCGACGACGATCGCGAACGAACCGAGCGCGCGTTGCGCCGCACGCATGCGGGCGGCGTCTGCGTCAACGAAACGCTGGTGCATGTCGCGCAGGAAGAACTTCCGTTCGGCGGCATCGGGGCTTCGGGCATGGGGCACTATCACGGGCGCTGGGGCTTCGAGACCTTCAGCAAATTGAAGCCCATCTTCCGCCAATCGCGGCTGAACGGCATGGGGTTGTTCATGCCGCCTTACGGCAGGCACGTCGAGACGCTGCTGCGGTGGATGAAGCGCTTCTAGCGGGCGTTCACTCGAGCAGGCCCAGCGGGATCGTCTCGACGGGTTCGCCGGCCGCATAGTCGGTGCGGGGTCCCACCGCGATCAACGCGTCTGCTTCGGTGATCGTCTTGAGCATCGCCGAGCCCTGATCCTTCAGGGGTGCGACCGCGAGCATGCCGCGCGCATCGCGCACGAAACAGGCGCGCCGGTAGTCGATACGGCCGCCGCGCACATGCACGGGGGCTGCGAGCGGCACCGGAATCGAAGCAGGGGCCGCGGCGATGCCCCCGGCGAGGTGCGTCAGCACGGGGCGTGCGACGAGATGGAACATCACGAACGCGGCGACCGCGTTGCCGGGCAGCCCGAGCAGCGCCATCGCATGGTCGGACTGCGTCAAGCGGGCGACCGCAATTCCGCGGCCCGGGCGGACGTTCAACGCGACGAAGCGCACGCCGCCCGCACGCCGCACGATGTCCGCGTCACCCTGCGCGGCGCCGCCGCTGATCACGACCGCGTCGAGCCGGTCGGAGAGCGCGCGGGTGACGATGCGCTCGAATTCCGCGACGCGGTCCGGGCAGATTCCCAGATCGATTGCCTCGAAGCCCGAGCGCCGTACGGCGGCGAGAAGAAGAGGTCGGTTCGCGTCGTAGGCGGCGCCCGCCACGAGCGCGGCCGGCGGATCGGCGAGCTCGTCGCCGGTCGAAAGCAGTCCGACGCGCAAGCGGCGCATCACGGGCAGTTCGCTGCGGCCGATCGCAGCGGCGAGCCCCAGGTCGGCGGCGCGCAACTGTCGCTGTGAAGCGAGGGCGATGTCGCCGCGTGCGACGTGTTCGCCGCGTCGGCGCACGTTCGCGCCTGCGGCAGGCGCATGAACGATCCGCACCCAGCCGTCTTCGCGAACCGTGTCTTCCAGCATCACGACCGTGTCCGCTCCCGGCGGTAGCGGTGCGCCGGTCATGATGCGCACGCAGCAACCCGGTTCGACGCTGCCCGGAAACGCATGGCCTGCCAGCGCCGTGCCGACCTCGCGCAGCGCGGCCGCACCGAGATCGGCGCAGCGCAGTGCGTAGCCGTCCATGGCGGCATTGTCGAAGGCCGGCAGATCGAGCGGCGAGAGGATGTCCTCGGCGAGGATACGCGCCAGCGCCGCCGGCGTCGGGACGCGCTCGATGCCTTCGATCGGCTCGAACGTCGAGATCAGCTCGGCAATGGCCTCGTCGACCGAGCGTTCGGCGGACGTCATGGCACGGCGCGCAGCACCGCCGCGTGCAGATCGGCCGATGCGTTGAGATTGGAGAACGCGGACGCGTCGCCAAACTCGACCGTCCGTGCCCCGACGCTTTCGAGCCACGCGGCGACGCGTCGCTCGCCCCGAGCGAGCGCATCGTCGAGACGCGTGCCGAGCGTCGAATGCAAAAGGCAGCACAAGCCGTGCACGCGGCCGCCGGCGACGGCCACGCTGGCCCGCGCGCCGTCGAGCCCCGCGGCAAGGCGTGCGACCAGGTCGGGCGGAAGGTTCGGCGTATCGCAGGGCACGACCGCAAGCCACGGCGTGCGAGTCGCCGCGAGCGCGGCGCGGATGCCGGCCAAGGGACCCGCGAACGGTCCGTGGTCGGGTGCGTCGGTCACGACAGTCGCGCCGAACGCGGCGT
>JBKBSH010000426.1:0-2267 GCA_046291795.1 Burkholderiaceae bacterium
TCGCTGCGGTTTGCGAGCGGCCCGCGGCGAGCGCGCCTTCGGCGCTGCCTTGCGCAGAACCCGAAGACGACAGCGCCGCGCCGTGCGCGCGATCGCGCGCTTCGTCGACCGTCGAGGTCGCCGTCTCGCGCGTCGCATTCACGCCTTCGCGCGTGCGTTGCAGCGCCTCGCGGCTCATGTGCTCCGGGCGGACGAGCCGGCCGCGCAACTGTCCTTCCGCGCCCAGCGCACCGCCGGCACCGACGCCGAAGTCCCGGTAACCGCCCGACAGCGTTCCCCCGAGCGCGCCCCCCGCACCGCCCGACAGATTGCCGAGCGGACCCGCCGTCGCGGGCACGGCGAAGGCCGTCGAAACGATCAGTGCTGCCATCTTCAGTCGCGTGTTCATGATTGCTCCTCGTGATCGCGGGGTCGCGGCCGATCCGCGCCCCTCACAGAGC
Source organism: Burkholderiaceae bacterium (assembly GCA_046291795.1). GTDB lineage: Bacteria > Pseudomonadota > Gammaproteobacteria > Burkholderiales > Burkholderiaceae_F > DSNY01. The sequence continues at coordinate 441 of JBKBSH010000426.1, forward strand.
ACAACGAACGAGGCGCCGTGTTTTTTCCATCGACGTGCATGCGCTCCGTTCGTCTCTCGGTCCGCGCAGACCAGGGCGGACCGGCGGGGCGCAGGTCGGTTCGCGCGTCAGCGCGCGCGCGAGTTTCGCAACGCGATCGGATCGACGCGCAGCGCTCGCCCGACGAGGCCGTAACCGTAGATCGGATCGCGGCCCGGCGGGCCGAGATCGATCGCCTCGCGCTTGAGCGCGTCGACCGGATCCGAGCCGTCGCTTGCAGTGATCGCAAGCAACCCGGCCACGAGCGGCGCCGCATACGAGGTGCCGCGCGCCGGCGCCAGATCGTCGCTTCCGCTCACTGCGACCAGCATGTCCGCGCCCGGCGCGGCGAACGCGACGTGCGGGCCGCGTCCCGCTTCGGGCAGCGCGCGGTCGTGCGCGTCGACACCCGTGACCGCAATCACTTCCGGGTACGCGGCCGGATACAGCGGCGGCGCGGCCGGTCCGTCGTTGCCGACCGCGGCGACGATCAGGTGCCCGCGCGCGGCGAGCGACTTGATCACGCGCTCGAGCGCGGCGTTCGGCGGGCCGACCAGGCTCACGTTGATCACCGGCACGCGCTCGCGCGCGAGCCACGCGAACGCCGCGAGCAACTGCGCCGCTGCGCCGCCGGTCGGCTCGCCGCAGTAGACATCGGCCGCGTACAGCGCGGCGCCCGGCGCCGCGCCGGCGAAACCGCGTGCGCGGCCGACCAGAAGCGACGCCACCGCGGTGCCGTGCGTGCTCGGCACGCGTTGGCCGCCGCAGCCGAAGCTGCGCACCTCGGCGTGGCGAAGCGCGGGGTGGCGCACATCGACGCCGCCGTCGATCAAGCCGAGCTTCGGCCCCTGCGCCTGCGCCGGTGCATCCGGCGGTGCGGCCGCGGCTGCGCCGGGCGGCGCGCCGCCGCCCAGATACAGGTGGTTGAAGTCGTACGTGCCGTGCGGATCGATCGCGCGCAGCCGCTGCAGCGCCTGCGCAGCCGTCATGCCCGCCGGCGCACGCAACATGACCGCGCGTTCGTCCAGGCCTTCGAGCGCTTCCTCGCGCGCCACCGTAAAGCCCTGCGCGCGCGCGGCCTCGAGCGCCGCCGCCGACGGCGAAAGCGCGACGACCTCACCGCGCACCGCGGGCGCGCCGCCCGGATCGGCCTCGAGCGCGTCGCCGTGCCGCTGCAGCAGTTCGCGGATCGTTTGCGCGCGTCGCCCGGCGAGGTCGCGCGGCGCGAGCGACTCGCGCACGCGTTGTTGCGCGCTTTCGTTCAGGTCGCGCACCGCGGGCAGGTTCGGCAGCGGCACCTGCGGCACCTGCGGCAGGCGCAGTTGCGCGCCCGTCGGCAACGCCAGCGCGAGCAAGGCCACGGTTGCGCAGGACTGCAGGAGCGTCGATCGCTTCATCGCTTCAGACCGGAAAAAAAAACGAGGACTGGCCGCTACCGCCATCGTATCGTCGCCGATTCGCACGGCAACGGCCGCCCTTTCCAATGGACACAACGTCCGGGCCGCGGAAGAAAATCCCCCGCTCCGACGTTGTCGCTACAGGACATGACGCCCGCGGAACAGCAATTTCGCGCCGAGCTCGTGAACCTCCTGCCCAGACTGCGGCGCTTCGCCCGGGCGCTCGCCCGCCATCGCGAGGACGCCGACGACCTGGTGCAGGCGGCGCTCGAGCGCGCGTTGACGCGCCGCGAGCAGTGGGCCGCCGGAACGCGCCTGGACAGTTGGATGTTCAAGATCATCAACAACGCATGGATCGACGAAGTGCGCTCGCGCGCACGGCGCGACGCGCTGTTCGCCCCCGAAGAGCAGG
>JBKBSH010000427.1:0-857 GCA_046291795.1 Burkholderiaceae bacterium
GCGCCCACCGGCCGATCTCCCGTCGCCACTGGCTGACGAGGCTGGCAGGGAGGACGAGCAGCGCCGCCTCGATGCGCCGCAGCCGAAAAAGGATCCGTAATGCAGCCACCACTTGCACGGTCTTGCCGAGCCCCATGTCGTCGGCGAGGATTCCCGCCAGGTCGTGCGCGCGCAGGAACTGCAGCCACGCCAGCCCGGCGCGCTGGTACGGCCGCAGCTCGGTCGTCAGCCCGCGCGGCGGCGCCACCTCGTCGATCGCCGTGAAGCGCGCCAGTCGCTCGGCGAGCGCGCGCAGCTGCTCGCCGCCGCGCCACTCGAAGCCGGCGTCGGCCAGCTCCAGCAGCCGCGCGGCATCGGTGCGCGCCAGCCGCAGCTTCTCGCCGGCGGCCGCATCGTGCAGTTCGATCAGCGCGCGCAGGATCGTGCGCAGCCGCGCCGCGGGCAGCGCGACGATGCGGCGCGCGTCGATGCGCACGTTCACCGTATCGGTGTCGCGTCCGCCCTCGGCGAGCAGCCATTCGCGCAACCGGCGGTCCGCGAGCAGGTGCGCCAGCAGCGGATACAGCGAAACGCGCTGGCCGTCGACCTCCACACCCAGCTCGAGTCCGAACCAGCGGTCGTCGGCCTGCGCGTCGGTCGCGATGAAAAACGCGCCGGGCGCCACCGTCTGCCAGGCGAAGTCCGGATCGATTTCGATGACCCAGCCCGCCTTGCGCCAGCGCGGCACCGACTCGTGCATCAGCCGCAGCACCAGCGTCTCGTGCAGGAACAACGCGCTCTCGTACGGCTGCTGCGCGGGCGCGTCCGGCATGTCCTGGCAGCCGGCCGAGTGAAGCCGATCGAGCGTCTTCCTGTGA
>JBKBSH010000427.1:866-2262 GCA_046291795.1 Burkholderiaceae bacterium
TCGTACGGCTGCTGCGCGGGCGCGTCCGGCATGTCCTGGCAGCCGGCCGAGTGAAGCCGATCGAGCGTCTTCCTGTGAAGCGCGGCGTCGATCGCGGGTGCGACGAGCGCGCCTTCGTGCATGCGCGGACGGCCGTCATCGTTCAGCCGCACCGGCACGCCGTCGTAGCGCACGTGCACGAGGAGCGCGGCACCGCTTTCGACCGACTGCGCGTAGCGCGACAGCGGCAAGGTGGCGCCGTTGGCGAGCCGCAGATGAACCACGCCGCGCCCGCCGACCGAGCGCGTTTCGATCGGCGCCGGCAGCGGCGGGCGGGCGATCCCGGGCGGCAGCGCCGCGGCCAGCTCGCGCGCCACCGATGCCGCTTCGGCGGGCGCGATCGGCGGCGCGGCCAGCAGCACCGCGGCCAGTCGCGCATCGACGTCCGCTTGCAGCGCGCCGAACTCGCCGCGCTCGGCGTCGACATACCACAGCCCTTCGAGCGCGATCGCCTCCGCCGCGGGGCCGATCTCAAGCGCGAAACGCTGGCGGCCCTGCGCGTCGGCCACCCAACGCGACGTCGCCGTCCGCGGTTCGCCCGGCCGCAGCGGCACGTAGTCCTGCCAGCGCGCCGAGCGCCTGGCCACGGCCAGCCCCTGTTCGACGATCCGTCGCAGCAACGCCGCGTCGCGCGTCATCACCTTGCCGTGCATGCCGGCATCGGTCGCCAACGCCAGCGCGCGCAGCAGCGGCTCGTCGTCCTCGCTCAGGTACTGCGGGCGGCCGCGCAGGATCGAAGCGAAATCGTCGGGCGCGAAGCGCAGCGAGCCCAACGTGCCGTCCTTGCGCACGTTGCCGATCAGCGGCCGCACCATCGGCCGCGCGCCGTACGGCTCGCGCTCGATCGCATACGCAAGGCGCTGCTTGCGTACCGGCGGCGCGGTCCGCGCCGGGGCCGCATGCAGCGCGCGCACCCGTTCGATCCAGTCCGCGTGGTGCGCCAGGCGCTGCGCGGGCGGCATGGGCGGCGGTGCGGCGGCTTCTTCGAGGCGCGCCACGCGGGCAGCCGGCTGCAGCCGCCAAGCCGCGATCAGCGCCGCTGCCGCGTGCTTGCAGTTGTAGCCGATCGGGCAGGTGCAGCGGCCGTCGATCAGCAGCTCGCTGCCATGACGTTCGATCGTCACCGCGACTTCGTACGGCGTCGTCTCGCTGCCTTGCACGCTCGCCTGCACGCGCGCGCCGGTTGCGCCGAGCGCTTCGGTCCGCACGTCAGAAACGCGGCCTTCGTGCGCATACCGCAGCCCGCGCTCGAGCGTGGTGTCGTAGAAGGCGTCCTCGAGGTCCGCCCAGCCCGGCTGCAGCATCACGGCCGTTCGCGCACTCTGCGCAGCAGCGCGGTGGTCGAGCGCTCGAATTC
>JBKBSH010000428.1:0-2251 GCA_046291795.1 Burkholderiaceae bacterium
TCCCGTTATGCGCTCGACCGTCCGCACGCGTGGGCGTTCGACGTGATGATCATGATGTACGGCACGCTGTTCATGATGGCGGGCGCGTACACGCTGGCCAAAAATGGCCACGTCCGCGGCGACGTGCTGTACGGGTTCCTCGCGCCGCGCACGCAGGCGTCGATCGACCTCGTGCTGTACGTGGTGTTCTTCGTTCCCGGCGTGATCGCGCTGACCTACGCCGGCTACTACTACGCGTCCGAGTCCTGGGCGATCAACGAAAGCTCCAACATCACGGCCGGCGGCCCGCCGATCTATCCGTTCAAGACGGTGATCCCGATCGCCGGTGCGGTGCTCCTGCTGCAGGGGCTCGTCGAGATCGTCCGCTGCGTGATCTGCATCCGCAAGGGCGAATGGCCGTCGCGCGAAGAGGACGTCGAGGAAGTCGACGTCGACAAGCTCAAAGAAATGGTGCACGTCAAGGATGAGGACATCGAGAGGCTCGACGCGCTGGTGGCCAAGGAGCGCACGTGAAGATCCGCAAGGAACTGTGGTTCGGCTTCTCGCTGATGGCCGCGATCGTGATCGCGGTGATCGTGCTGACGCCGTGGGGCAACCTGACCAACGGCCACCTCGGTCTGATCATGCTGGCGCTGATCGTCGTGGCGATCATGCTCGGCTTCCCGACCGCTTTCACGCTGATGGGCATGGGTGTCGCCTTCGCCTGGCTCGCCTATCGCAGCGTCGACCCGGACCTGGCGGTGCGGCAGGTGCTGGACCTGTTCGTGCAGCGCACTTACGGCGTGATGTCGAACGACGTGCTGATCGCCGTGCCGCTGTTCGTGTTCATGGGCTATCTGGTCGAGCGCGCGGCGCTGATCGAGCGGCTGTTCAAGAGCCTGCACCTGTCGCTGGCGCGCGTGCCGGGGTCGCTCGCGGTGGCCACGATCGCCACGTGCGCGCTGTTCGCCACCGCCACGGGCATCGTCGGGGCGGTGGTCACGCTGATGGGTCTGCTGGCGCTGCCCGCGATGCTGCGCGCCGGCTACGACGTCAAGATCTCCGCCGGGTCGATCACCGCCGGCGGCTGTCTGGGCATCATGATCCCGCCGTCGGTGCTGCTGATCGTGTACGGCGCGACCGCCGGCGTATCGGTCGTGCAGCTTTACGCCGGTGCGTTCTTCCCCGGCTTCATGCTGGCCGGGCTGTACGTGCTGTACGTCATCCTGCTGGCGAAATGGAAGCCACAGATGATGCCGCCGCTTCCCGAGGAAGAGCGGCGCGTGCCCTTGAGCGCCGCGGCGCAGGCGCTGGCGATCCGCGGCCGCCATGCGTTGCTGGTGCTCGCGCGCACGTTCGGCGCCGTGCCGGGCGTCTCGGGCGGCGCGCTGCTGCGCCTATGGGTCCTGACGCTGTTGCCCGCGGTCGTCATCGTGGGTTCGCTCCTGCTGATGCAGCGTGCCGCAACCGCGCCGGTCGCCGAGATCGAGACGGCCGGCCTGATCGCCGCCGGCGGCGCGCTGGCAGCGTCTGCCCTGCGCGGCGCCGCGATTCGCTTCGCCGATGCGCTGCTGGGGTTCGGCGCCGGCGTGATGCTGGCGGCGACCGCCTTCTCGCTGGTGCTGCCCGCGCTCGACGCGGCGGGCGCGCTGGGCGCGACGCCGACCGCCGCGGCGATGTTGGTCGGCTTGGGCATCGCGCTGGGCGCGGCCGCGGTGCACGGACTGGACCGCGCCCTTCCGCACGAACACTTCGTCAAGGGTGTCGAAGGCGCGGCGCTCGGCCGGCGCGTACGCCGTGTGTGGTTGTTCGTGGCCGCGATCGCGATCCACAACATCCCGGAAGGCATGGCGATCGGAGTCGGCGCCGCCGGGCTCGGCCCCGCCGAGGCGACCGCGCTGGCCGCCGGGATCGCGATCCAGGACATCCCCGAAGGGCTGGTGCCGGTGGTCGCGCTCGCCGCGATCGGCTACCGGATGCCGGTGGCCGCTGTGATCGGCGCCGCCAGCGGACTGCTGGAGCCGCTGGCGGCCATGGCCGCGGCGGCGATCGTCGGCCTATCGAGCGCGCTGCTGCCGCTTGCGCTCGGCATCGCTGGCGGCGCGATGTTGTACGTCGTCAGCCACGAAGTGATCCCCGAGTCGCATCGCAACGATCGCGGTGGCCAGGCCACGACGGGGCTGATCGCCGGCTTCGTGCTGATGATGATCCTGGACACCGCCCTCGGACGCTGACGCCGATGGCGGCGCTGCTGATCGTGGCCGAGTCGCTG
>JBKBSH010000429.1:0-2242 GCA_046291795.1 Burkholderiaceae bacterium
GCGCGATCGGCCATTCGACACTGCGACCTGAACCGATGAACGAACGGCGAACGATCCCCGGACCGATCGGGCGCATCGAGGTCGCGCTCGACTGGCCGCAGCAGCGCGACGCGCTGGCAGGTGTGGCGTTCATCGGCCACCCGCATCCGCTGTACGGCGGCACGCTCGACAACAAGGTCGTCGCCACGCTCGCGCGCGCCTTCGTCGCGGTCGGCTGGCTGGCGGTGCGTCCCAACTTTCGCGGCGTCGGCGCGACCGAGGGAACGCACGACGAAGGCCGCGGCGAGACCGACGACTTCCTGCACATGATCGCCACCGTCGGCCAGTGGCTGCCGGATGCCGCGCAAGCGGCCACGACGCCATGCGCGCTGGCCGGGTTCTCGTTCGGCAGCTTCGTCGCGGCCGCCAGCGCACGCACGCTGGCTGCGCAGCACCGTCCGGTCAAGCACCTGGTGCTCGTCGGCACGGCCGCCGGCAAATGGCCGATGCCGCCGGTGCGTTCCGACACGCTCGTCATCCACGGCGAAGTCGACGAGACGATCCCGCTCGCCGACGTCTTCGACTGGGCGCGGCCGCAGGAGCTGCCGGTCGTCGTTCTCCCCGGCGCCGATCACTTCTTTCACAGACGGCTGTCCACGCTGAAGCGGCTCGTCATCGCTCACGTGCTCGCGGCAAGCGCGATTGACGCTCGTACCCAAAGCCGATAAAAGGCGGGCGACTTCGCCGCAACCGACACGATCGGCGCGCGGCGGGATTCGCAACACTTGCAGCCCCGGGCTATCGGAAGCGCGCGGAGATGGACGACAAGCGGGTCTATACCAAGACCGCGAAAGGGGTTGCCGAGGTCGCCGCACGCGGCGGCGTGCTGTCGCTGTCGGCGCGCCGCATCCTGATCATGGTCGACGGCAAACGCAGCGTCGCCGATCTGGCGCCGCTGGCACGGCCGGGCGAAATCGACGGGCTGATCGCCACACTCGAAGCGCAGGGCTTCATCCAGCGCATGCACGACGCCGAGCCGGCCGCAGCAGCCTCGACGCGACGCGTACCCGATGCGCCGACCGTCGCCGGCGTCGAACTGCACACGCTCGGCTCCGAGTCCGCCGAGGAGCGCACGCTGCTGACGCTCGACGAAGCCAAGCGCCGCACGGTGCGCGCGCTCACCGACCGGCTCGGCCCCGACGCGGAAGTGATCTCGATGCGTATCGAACAGTGCCGCACCGCCGACGAACTGCGCGAACGCGTCAAGGAGGCCGAACGCATCATCGGCGGTCTGCTCGGCCAGGCCGCCGTCGCCGACTTCGTGCGCGCGCTGCGCGGCCGCTAGAGCGCGGCGCGGGTACGATTCGGGTTCCGTAGTCCCGAACGCGCCCGGCGGCGCCGCACACGCATGGACTGGCAAGAAGCGACCTGTTACCTCGACGGCGAGTGGCAACCGCTGGCGTCCGCGAAGGTTTCCGTGCTCGACCGCGGCTTCATCTTCGGCGACGGCGTCTACGAAGTGATCCCGGTGGACACGGTCGAGCCGGGGCTGCGCGCACCGTTCCGCGCGCGCGAACACTTCGCCCGGCTCGGGCGCAGTCTCGCCGCGGTGCGCATCGACGATCCACTGACGATCGACGGCTGGCTCGGCCTGCTCGCTGCGCTGATCGAGCGGCACCCATGGTCGCGGCAGACCGTCTATCTGCAGGTCACGCGCGGCGCGGCCCGGCGCGATCACGCGTTTCCGGCGGGCGTGCGACCGACAGTGTTTGCGGTCAGCTCGCCGTGGCCGCCGGTTCCTGACGAGAACCTCGAGCGCGGGGTGGCCTGCGTCACGCATGCCGACGAGCGCTGGCTGCATTGCGACGTGAAGAGCGTCTCGCTGCTCGGCAACGTGCTGATGAAGCAATACGCGGTCGATCACGGCGCGTTCGAGACGATCCTGTTCCGCGACGGGCTGCTGACCGAGGCGTCGAGCGCGAACGTGTTCGTCGTCCACCGCGGCGCGATCGTCGTGCCGGCCAAGTCGAACCTGATCCTGCCGGGCATCACCTACGACGCCGTGCTCGACATCGCGCGAGCGCGCGGCGTCGAGGTCGAGGTGCGCCCCGTCGCCGAATCCGAAGTGCGCACGGCCGACGAGCTGTGGCTGACCTCTTCCGGACGCGAGGTGCTGCCGGTGACGCGCCTCGACGGCGAACCGATCGGCGAGGGTGCGCCGGGTCCGCTGTTCCGAAGCATGCACGCGTGGTTCCAGCAGGCC
>JBKBSH010000430.1:0-2237 GCA_046291795.1 Burkholderiaceae bacterium
ACCCGCCGCGCCCGCGGCGAGCGGCGATCTCGCCGCAGGCCGGTGGGCCGTTCAGGTCGGCGTCTTTTTCGTCGCGAACTCGGCCGAAGCCGTGCGTTCGCGCGTTGCCGCCCGGCTCGCGCAGTCAGACCTGTCGGCCGAGAGCCGCGCCACGCGCGTGATCAAACGCGACAACAAGTACTTCGTCGTCGTCGGCGATGCCGCGAACCAGGCCGCGGCCGAGGCGCTCGCGAGCCGCGTGCGCGCGGCATTGAAGCAGGACGTGACGCTGTTCAGGCGCTGAGAAGCCGTGGATCGATCTGCTGCGCGCTCCGATCTTGCGCTTGCGCTGCTCAACGCATGACTCGATACGTCTGCGCTCCTCACCGCAACCTCGGGGCGCTCGCGACGATCTCTCCACGACTTCCGGACGCGGTGCCTCACGCGCCGCCACGCGCGGCAGCGAAGCCGCGCAGCGCCCGCCCCGTGTGCGTGTCGCGCCGTGCGAGCTGCTGCGGCGGGCACTGCGCGATCACGCGCCCGCCGCCGTCGCCGCCTTCGGGGCCGAGGTCGACGATCCAGTCCGCTTCGGCGATCACGTCGAGGTTGTGCTCGATCACGACGACCGTGTTGCCGGCGTCGACGAGCCGGTGCAGCACGCGGATCAGTTTCTCCACGTCGTGCATCGACAGCCCGACCGTCGGCTCGTCGAGCACGTACAGCGTGTGCGGCGCCTTGTACGCGCGGCCGGTGCGGGTCAGCCCGTCGTCCATGCGCACCTTGGCCAGCTCGGTGACGAGCTTGATCCGCTGCGCTTCGCCGCCGGAAAGCGTCGGCGACGGCTGGCCGAGCGTCAGATAGCCGAGCCCGACGTCGCGCAGCAGCGCGAGCGGCCGCGCGATCGAAGGGCTCGTCGCGAAGAACTCGGCGGCCGCGTCGATCTCCATCGCGAGCACGTCGCCCGCGCTCGCGCCGCGCAGAGTGACACCGAGCGTCTCGCGGTTGAAGCGCCGCCCGCCGCACACGTCGCACGGCACTTTCACGTCCGGCAGGAAGTTCATCTCGATCGTTCGCACGCCCTGGCCTTCGCATGCCTCGCAGCGACCGCCGGCGGTGTTGAACGAGAAGCGCGACGCCGAATAGCCGCGCATGCGCGCCTCGGCGGTGTCGGCGAAGAGTCTGCGGATCGCGTCCCAGAAGCCGACGTAGGTCGCGGGGCACGAGCGCGGCGTCTTGCCGATCGGCGTCTGATCGACTTCGAGCACGCGGTCGACGAGTTGCCAGCCGTCGATCGCGTCGCAGCCCTGCCACTTCGGGTCGGCCGGCGGCCGGCGGCCCGCGATCGCGGTGAGATTCGCGAGCAGCACGTCGCGCGCGAGCGTGGACTTGCCGCTGCCCGAAACGCCCGTCACGACGGTCAAGCGCCCGAGCGGAAACTCCGCGGTCGCCCCGCGCAGGTTGTGCATGCGTGCGCCGCGCAGCACGAGGCGCGGCGTGTCCTCGCCGACTTCGCGCCGCGGCTGCGCCGGATGCACGAGCGGCTGCTCGAGGTATCTGCCGGTGATCGACTCGCCGCTGGCGATGACCTCGTCGACGGTGCCTTGCGCGACGACGCGGCCGCCGCGCACACCGGCGCCGGGGCCGATGTCGATGACGTGCTCCGCGCGGCGGATCGTGTCCTCGTCGTGCTCGACGACGACCAGCGTGTTGCCGCGGCCGCGCAGCCTGGCGAGCGCGTCGAGCAGGATGCGGTTGTCGCGCGGATGCAGTCCGATCGTCGGCTCGTCGAGCACGTAGCACACGCCCTGCAGGTTCGAGCCCAGTTGCGCCGCGAGCCGGATGCGCTGCGCCTCGCCGCCCGAAAGCGTGGGTGCGGCGCGGTCGAGCGCGAGGTAGCCGAGCCCGACTTCTTCCAGGAAGTCGAGCCGCGAGCGGATCTCGGCGAGCACGTCGCGCGCGATCGCCTCTTCGCGGCCTTCGAGCGCGAGCGACGCGAAGAGCTTTTTCGCTTCGGCGACCGAACCCGCGGCGAGTTCGGCGATCGAGCGGCCCTGCCACTTCACCGCGAGCGCGACGCGGTTCAGGCGCTGGCCGTGGCACGTTTCGCATGGCACGGTTTCGCCTTCGTACCACGCGTTCCACCAGATCTCCTCGCCGGTCTGATCGGCGTCGAAGCCGGGTAGCTTGAGCCCCGTGCCGTAGCAGTCCGGGCACCAGCAGTGCTTGCTGTTGTACGAGAACAGCCGCGGGTCGGGTTC
>JBKBSH010000431.1:0-2218 GCA_046291795.1 Burkholderiaceae bacterium
CGCGATCTTCGCCGCGGTCGGCGGCGGCGGACTGATCTCGGGCGTGGCCGCGTACGTCAAGGCGCTGCATCCGGAGATCAAGGTGTTCGGCGTGCAAACCGAGGATTCGGACGCGATGGCGCGCTCGCTCGAAGCCGGCCGCCGCGTCCAGTTGCACGACGTCGGGCTGTTTTCCGACGGCACCGCCGTGCGGATGGTCGGCGAGGAGACCTTCAGGCTGTGCCGCCAGTACGTGGACGGGATTGTCCGCGTCGATACCGATGCGCTGTGCGCGGCGATCAAGGACGTGTTCCAGGACACGCGGTCGATCCTCGAGCCGGCGGGCGCGCTCGCGGTCGCCGGTGCCAAGGCTTACGTCGAACGCGAGCGGATCAGGAACAGGACGCTCGTGGCGATCGCCAGCGGCGCGAACATGAACTTCGACCGGCTGCGCTTCGTCGCCGAACGTGCCGAAGTCGGCGAGCGGCGCGAGGCGGTGTTCGCGGTGACGATCCCCGAGGAGCGTGGATCGTTCCGCCGCTTCTGCGCGCTGGTCGGCAACCGCAACGTCACCGAGTTCAACTACCGCATCTCGGACGCGAAGGAGGCGCACATCTTCGTCGGGCTGCAGATCTTCAAGCCGTCGGAGGCGACGATGCTCGCGCGCACGTTCGAGCGGGCGGGGTTTGCGACGCTCGATCTCACCGACGACGAACTCGCCAAACTGCATCTGCGGCACCTCGTCGGCGGGCACTCGCCGCTCGCGAAGGACGAGCGGCTGTACCGCTTCGAGTTTCCCGAGCGGCCCGGCGCGCTGATGCGGTTTCTGTCGAGCATGTCGCCGAACTGGAACATCTCGCTGTTCCATTACCGCAACCAGGGCGCAGACTACGGCCGCATCCTGGTCGGCATGCAGGTGCCTTCCAACGAGAAGAAGCAGTTGAAGGAATTCCTCGCCGCGCTCGGTTACCGGCATTGGGAAGAGACCGACAACCCCGCGTACAGGCTGTTCCTCGGCTGACGCGTTTGCCCGCGCCGCCGCGCCGAATATTCCGCTGAAGTTTGCGCAACCGCGCGGCAAGCTTCGCCCGTCGTCACGCAGAGGGCGGGCAGGAGGCTGGCATGGACGCGGTGGACGGATGGGTGGTTGCCGAACTGAGCGTGTCGGACTGGCTGCGCGAGGCGTTCGAGGCCGAGCGGGCGCCGCAGCCGCCCAAGCGTCCGGCCACGACCGCGCGCGCGACGCTGCCCGGTCGCATCGTCGCCGGTGCGCGCGTGACCTTCTGGTGGATGCTCGGAATCACGCTGCTGGCGATCGCGTTGCGCTGATTTCCGGCAGGCGCGTGCGGCGCTAAGCTGACGCGCATGAACTCGATCGAAACGCTCGTCCGCGGTCGCACCGCGGAGCTCGGCGACGGCTTCACCGTGCTGCGCGTGCTGCCGCATCCGGCGCGGCGCTCGGTCGGACCGTTCGTTTTCGTCGATCATTTCGGCCCGACCGTGCTTGCGCCTGGACGCGGCATGGACGTGCGGCCGCACCCGCACATCGGGCTGGCGACCGTCACGTATCTGTTCGACGGCGCGCTCGTGCATCGCGACTCGATCGGCTCGGTCCAGCGCATCGAGCCCGGCGCGGTCAACTGGATGGTCGCCGGGCGAGGCATCGTCCACAGCGAGCGCTCGCCCGACGAAGAACGCCGGCGCGGGCACGTGCTGCACGGCATGCAGACCTGGATCGCGCTGCCGCCCGAGCACGAAGAAGACCCGCCGTCCTTCGCGCATCATCCGGCCGCCACGCTGCCGACGATCGAGCGTCCCGGAGCGCGCATCCGTCTGCTGATCGGCCGTGCGTTCGGCGCAAGCTCGCCGGTGGCGATGCACTCGGACACGCTGTACTGCGCGGCCGAGCTCGACGCCGACGCGCAGGTGTCGCTGCCGCCCGAGCACGCGGAGCGCGCGGTCTACGTCGTCGACGGCCGCGTGTCGATCGACGGCGAGCCGGTCGAAGCGGGTCAACTCGCCGTGCTCGCCGCGAGCGGCACGGTCGAGCTGGCCGCGCGCCGGGCCGCGCGCGTGATGCTGCTCGGCGGCACGCCGCTCGGCCCGCGCTTCGTCTGGTGGAACTTCGTGTCCTCGCGCGCCGAACGCATCGAACAGGCAGGCGCGGACTGGGCCGCGCAGCGGCTCGGGCGAATCGAAGGCGAAACCGAATTCATCCCGCTGCCCGAGCGTTGACCGT
>JBKBSH010000432.1:0-2215 GCA_046291795.1 Burkholderiaceae bacterium
GCGTCGAACGCGGCGGCAAGCCCGAGCCGCTCGAGCAGCGGCACCGTGAACTCGCGCGGCTTGTTGGTCACGCAGGCGACCTTCAGCCGCCTGGAGTGCAGCAGTTCGAGCGCCTGCGGAACGCGCTCGAAAACGACCGCGTGCGTTCCGTTGACCGCGTGATAGTGCCGATAGAACGCCGCGCGTGCGCGCTCGAAGACGGCGTCATCGGCCCGGCCGTCGAGGTCGCCGGTCAGCGCGCGGTGGACGAGCACTTCGGCGCCCTTGCCGACGAACGCCGCGATGCGGTCGACGGGCAGCGCCGGCAGCCCGAACTCGGCCCGCATCGCATTGGCCGCCGCCGCCAGGTCCGGCGCCGTGTCCATCAGCGTGCCGTCGAGGTCGATCAGCACGCCGCGCAAACTGGGCAGGCCGGTCACGGAGGGTCGAGCGGGCGGATTCGCCATGGGGTCGCGACCCGTCGAGAACCGCAGACTTCGTTTTGCGTCAGTCCGCGGTGCCGCCGTGCTCGATTCGAACCGTCAGGCCCCACCGGCTTCGCGCAACCCGGCGCCCCGCTTGCGGGCGATCTCGGCGGCGGCTGCGCTCAGTTCGCGGCGCATCGCGTCGATCGTCGCCTTGTAGTCCTTCGACCCGAAGATCGCGCTGCCGGCGACGAACGTGTCGGCGCCGGCCTCGGCGATGGCGCGGATGTTGTCGACCTTCACGCCGCCGTCGATCTCCAACAGGATGTCGCGGCCGGTGGCGCGGTTCCACGCGTCGATCTTCGCGCGCGCCCGGCCCAGCTTGTTCAGCGCCTCGGCGATGAACGCCTGCCCGCCGAAGCCCGGGTTGACGCTCATCAGCAGCACGAGGTCGAGCTTGTCCATCACGTGATCCATCCAGTCGAGCGGAGTGGCGGGGTTGAAAACGAGCCCCGCCTTGCAGCCCTGGTCGCGGATCAGCGCGAGCGTGCGGTCGACGTGACGCGACGCCTCCGGGTGGAAGCTGATCACGTTCGCGCCGGCCTTCGCGAACATCGGCACCAGCGCGTCGACCGGCTCGACCATCAGGTGAACGTCGATCGGTGCCTGCACGTGCGGGCGGATCGCCTCGCATACGAGCGGACCGATCGTCAGATTCGGGACGTAATGGTTGTCCATCACGTCGAAGTGGATCCAGTCGGCGCCGGCCGCGACGACGTTGCGCACTTCTTCGCCGAGCCGAGCGAAATCGGCAGACAGGATGCTCGGAGCGATGCGAAAATCCACGGGACGTCCTCCACGAAGGGCCCGGCGAACGCGGGTCGCCGCGATTGTACGTTCGTTCGCCGGAGCCGCTGTGATGAAGGTTACCCATGAGCGCCAAATACGAGTTCAGCGTGAGCGTGCAGCCTCACTTCGTGCCCGAACAGTCCGACCCGGAGCACGATCGCTATCTGTTCGCGTATACGGTCACGGTGCGCAACACCGGCCGGGTTGCCGCGCAACTGGTCTCGCGCCACTGGATCATCACCGACGGCGAAGGCAAAGTGCACGAGGTCCGCGGGCTCGGCGTGGTCGGCGAACAGCCGCTGCTCGCGCCGGGTGAGGTCTTCGAATACACGAGCGGCTGCCCGCTCGCCACACCGGTCGGCACGATGCGCGGTAGCTACCAATGCGTGGCCGCCGACGGTACGCGCTTCGACGCGGCGATTCCGGAATTCGTGCTGTCGATTCCGCGCGCGCTGCATTGAGCGTGGCTCAGTCTTCCGGCGGCCGCTTGTCGCGGCCATGGAACATCGTCCACCAGACGATGAACACCAGCAGGGCCAGCGCGAGCAGCGCTTCGAGGAAGATGAGCCACATCTGAGGGTCGAGGGGCGCGAATTGCGGATCGCGAACGGTATTTCGTCGGGGTGGCGGGCTGCGTCGCATTGTAAGAGCGCAGCAGCGCTCGCCGCGGCGCTGGCGCTCGGTGCGTGCCAGACGCTGCCGCCGGCGCCGCCGCCCTCGATCAAGACCGTCACGCACGCGCGCTACGAGAAGGTCGCTTTCGAGACGCTGCCGGCGATCACCGACGCCGATCTCGTCGCGGCGTGGCCGGCATGGCTCGCCTCGTGCCGCGCGCTCGAGCGCGGCGCCGATGCGCGGCTGCACTTCGACGGCCAGCCGCACTGCGACCTCGCCGAGGGCGACCGGGTCGAGATCCGGCGTGCGGCGTACTCGGTCACGCTCGTGCATCCGCCGGGCTATAG
>JBKBSH010000433.1:0-2209 GCA_046291795.1 Burkholderiaceae bacterium
GGCAACCGGCGCACGAAGGTCGGGTCGTTCCACGCGATGACCCACACGCCGACGATGAACGCCGCCAGCAAGAGTGCGGACACGGCCGCCGCACGGGCGCACTGAAGCTGCACACGCGCGCCGACGAACCGCACGCCGCCCGCGGCCAGGACCGCGAGCGGCGGCAGCAGCACGAGCGCGTACAGCTCGCGCGCATCGCTGGCGAGCGAAAGCACGGCAAATCCGACCGCGAACAGCGCGAGCGGTGCGCCCGCGCCCGCCGTCGGCGCCAAACCGCGGATGCGCCGATAGCCCCACCATGCCACCAGCGGCCAGCATGGCCATGCGTACCACGGCATGAGCCGCAGGTAGAACAGCGGCTCGTTCTTCGGCCCGAGCGAGTTCAGCCCGAGGAAGCGGCCGATGTTGTTGTCCCAGAACCAGACGTGAAACAGCTCGGGCGATCGCAGATACAACGCGGTCGGCCAGACGGCGACGAGCGGCACGGCGACGGCCGTGGCCCACGCCAGCGCACGGACGTATTCGCGCGTGCGCCACTGCCGCGCCGACAGCAGCAGCACCGACGCCAGACCGAGGATGCCGATGCCCAGCAGCCCCTTCGCCATGAAGGCGACCGCCGCCCCCAGCCCCAGCGCGATACCGCCCCGGCGGTCGCGGACGCGCGCAACGATCAGGCCGTGCTGCCCGATCGCGATCCCGGCAAACAGCGCGGTGTCCGTGATCAGTTGATGCAGCCGGAACACCGCGCCGAATGTCGCGAGCAGCAACAGCACGGCGCTCGCGCCGGCCCCTTGCCCGTAGAGCGCGCGCGCAGCCGCGCCGATCGCCAGCAGCCCGGCGCCGACGAACAGCAACACCGCTAGCCGCGCACCTTCGTGCAGCGGCACCCACGGCCGTGTCGCCTGCGCGCCGATCGCCGCCACGACGTAGAACAGCGGCGGCTTCTCCATGAAAGGCTCGCCGACCAGTTGCGGGACGACCCAGTCACCGGACTCGACGATCGACTTGACCAGACCCACCGTGTAGGCCTCGTCGGGCTTGTACGGCTCCCGGCCGAACAGACCGACGCATAGCCACAGCGCGGCGCACAGGACGACCCATGCCGCCGGCACGCGCAATTCCGTGAACGTTTTCAATCCTCGCCGCCTCACGCAGGGCGACCGGCGCTCAGCGCCGTGATCGGCCGCAGCGCGTTGTTAGAATTCGCGCCCGCTCCAATCCTCCCACACGCCGCAGGAACCGCCATGGCCGGCCACTCCAAATGGGCCAACATCCAGCATCGCAAGAACCGCCAGGACGCCAAGCGCGGATCGCTGTGGACCAAGATCATCCGTGAAGTGACGGTCGCCGCGCGCGACGGCGGCGCCGATGCCGCGATGAACCCGCGGCTGCGGCTCGCGCTCGAGAAGGCGCGGCTCGCCAACGTGCCGAAGGACAAGCTGCACAACGCGATCGCGCGCGGCGCGGGCAAGCTCGAAGGCGTCAACTACGAGGAGGTGCGGTACGAGGGCTACGGCATCGGCGGCGCGGCGGTGATGATCGATTGCGTGACCGACAACCGCACCCGCACCGTCGCCGAGGTCCGCCACGCGCTCACCAAGTTCGGCGGCAATCTCGGCACCGACGGCTCGGTGGCGTTCAACTTCAAGCACTGCGGCCAGTTCTTGTTCGCGCCCGGCACGTCCGAGGACAAGGTGATGGAAGCCGCGCTCGAAGCGGGTGCCGAGGACGTCGTCACCAACGACGACGGCTCGATCGAAGTGATCTGCGCGCCGGGCGACTTCGAGAAAGTCAAGCAGGCGCTCGCCAGGGCGGGCCTGACGCCCGAGGTCGCCGAGGTCACGATGAAGCCGCTCGCAGAGACGGTCTTGCGCGGCGAGGAAGGCCAGAAAATGCAGCGGCTGCTCGACGCGCTCGACGATCTGGACGACGTGCAGGCCGTGTACACGACTGCGGCGATCGAGCCGTGAAGGTGCTCGTGATCGGCTCGGGTGGCCGCGAGCATGCGCTCGCGTGGAAGCTCGCCGCCTCGCCGCGCGTGCAGCGCGTCTACGTCGCGCCCGGCAACGGGGGCACCGCGCGCGACCGGCGGATGGTCAACGTCGAGGTCGCCGGCAACGAGGCGCTGGCGGATTTCGCCGCCGCCGAAGGCGTCGCGCTGACGGTCGTCGGCCCCGAAGCGCCGCTCGCCGCCGGCGTGGTCGACGTG
>JBKBSH010000434.1:0-2201 GCA_046291795.1 Burkholderiaceae bacterium
GCGGACGCGCGCACGCGTGCGCAGGCCGCGTGCGGCGCGTCCGACCGGAAGCACCCCATCTCCTGCGGCGCGGCAGTGAGCCGCGTCTCGTACGCGGCGGCCGCGACGCTGTCCGGCGGTTCGGTCACGAGGGCAGAGCGCGCGTCGCCGCGGATCGGTCAAACGCGCGGGTATGCTCCCGCCCTTTCAGTCGGCGCGATCCGGCGCAACGATCAGGCGCCGACGGTGCCGCGTGCGAGCAATTGGTCGATGCGCGCCAGCACCGCGGCCGCGTCGATCGGCTTGGTCCAGTAGTCGAGAAACCCTGCTGCGCGCGCCTGCGCCACGTGCTCCGGAAACGCATTGGCCGACAGCGCGATGCACGGGATCGCCGCCGTCTGCGGTGCCGCGCGCAGCCTCGCGTGCACCGCGTAGCCGTCGAGATCCGGAAGCTGCATGTCGATCAGCACCAGGTCCGGGCGCTGCTCGATCGCCAGCGCCAGTCCGGCGGCGCCGTCGGCCGCGGTCAACAGGCGCACGTTGGGCCGCTGCTCGAGAAGCGCCTGCAGCACGGCCACGTTGATCGGGTTGTCTTCGACGTACAGGATCGTGCCTGCAACCGTGCGCTCGTCGCTGCCGCCGCGTCCGGCCGCATCCGCGCGAGCGCCTTCGGCGGCGGCAGCGGCGGCGCTCGGAAGCTCCACGCAGAAGGTCGACCCGACGCCGGCCTTGCTGTCGACCGTCACCCTGCCCTGCATGCGCTCGACGATCGCCCTGACGAGCGCCAGCCCGATGCCGGTGCCTTCGATCGGCCCCGCTTCCTGCCCGAGGCGCTCGAACGGGACGAACAGCCGCGCGATGCGATCCGCGGGAATGCCGATGCCCGTGTCGGTCACGCAGATCGCTGCGGTCCCATCGGCAGTCGCCCGCGCCTCGACCGTCACCGACCCCCCGTCGCGGTTGTACTTGATCGCGTTCGACAGCAGGTTCACGAGCACCTGCCGCAACCGTGTGCGGTCGGCGGCCACGCGCAGCGCGTCTCGCGCCACCGTGCGCCGCAGCGTGATGCCGCGCTCGTCGGCCTTGGCCTGCACGAGTGCGATCGCCTCCTGCAGCACGGCGTCGACGTCGATCGGTTCGATCGACAGCGCGAGCCCGCCCGCCTCGATGCGCGACAGATCGAGCAGGTCGTTGATCAGCGCGAGCAGGTGGCCGCCGGCGTCCTGGATTCGCGCCACACGCGCGCGCTGCGTCTGCGTCAGCGGTTCCTTGCGGTCGGCGAGCAGGATCTGCGCGAAGCCGAGCACCGCGTTCAGCGGCGTGCGCAGCTCGTGACTCATCTGCGACAGGAACTGCGACTTGGCGAGGCTCGCGCGCTCGGCCAGCTCCTTCTCGCGGCGCGCCGTCTCGGCGGCCTTGCGCTCGGTCATGTCCTGCACGGTGCCGCGCGAGCGAAGCGGTTCGCCGCGCTCGTTGTAGTCGGTGCGGCCCCGCTCGACGACCCACTTGACGCGGCCGTCCGGAAACAACAGCCGGTGCTCGATCTCGTACGGCTCGCGGTTGTGGACCGAGTTCCAGTACGCGGCGTTGACCGCGTCGCGATCGTCGGGGTGGATGCGGTCGAGGAAGGCCTCGTAGGTCGCCTTGAACGTGCGCGAATCGATCTCGAAGATGCGGAACACCTCTTCGGACCAAAGCAGCACGTTGCTGCGCAGGTCCAGCTCCCAGTTGCCGATCTGCGCAAGCCGCTGCGCTTCGGCCAGGCGCCGCTCGCTCGAGCGCAGGCGTCTTTCGGCGCGCTTGCGCTCGGTGATGTCGTGCTCGATCGCGACGAAGTGCGTGATCCGCCCGACGCCGTCGCGGATCGGCTGGATGTTGATCGACACCCAGTACGGCGTTCCGTCCTTGCGGTAGTTGAGAAGCTCAGCGTAGTCGACGCCTTCGCCGCGGGCGATCGCTTCGTCGATCCGCTGCACGACGGCGCGATCGGTGGCCGGACCGTGCAGGAAACTCGCCGGCGTGCGGCCGCGGATCTCGTCGACCGTCCAGCCCGTGAGCCGCGTGTATGCGCCGTTGACCCACTCGATCTCGCGCTGCGCATTGGTGATCACGACCAGCACGCTGGTGTTCTCGATCACGAGTTGCAGCAGCCGCAAAAGGCGCTCGACCTCCGGCGTGACTTCGATCATGACCGGCGCCGGCGCGTCCGGTTGCGCCCCGGC
>JBKBSH010000042.1:0-10920 GCA_046291795.1 Burkholderiaceae bacterium
CGTGCCGTAACCGTTGGCGCGGATCTGGATCGCCGACAGGACGCGCTCCCATTCGAGCGGAACGCCCGTCGACGGCAGGGCGCGATCGGGCGCGATCGCGCGATCGGCCATCAGCGCCAGCAGCGCATCGGGGTCGACGCGGCTGGCGAGCTGACAGGCAAACCGGCCGACCGCACGGGTGACTTTGGGCCAGGGTGTGTCGAGGAAAGCGTTCGACAACCCGTAAATGCCCGGTTCGAGCTTCCGCGGTGCTTCACCGAGGCGGTTGCTGTGGTAGTGCAGTTCGGGTTCGCGTCCGCGCCCGGGCATGCCGAGCGCGTCGCCGACCAGCAGATTGAACCCGTTGTAGGCGTGCGATCGCGCAGCGAGGCTCTGCAGCCACGGACCGAGCGGGGCCGCGGACTGCAGGGCCGACACGACCAACGCGCCGCGCGTGGGCGCATGCGGGTTGCGTTCGCTCGGCGCGCGCACGTTCGTCAGCAGCGCGAAGCGGCCGCGCCGATTGATGCCGAGCCAGGTCCCGCCGGCTTCCTCGTCGCGCCCCGCGAGCAGCGACACGGCCTGCCCCCACCATGCCGCCGGCCGGGTGGCCCGCGTGTAGAACTCGTCGCGGTTGGCCGCCACGACCAGCGGATAGTCGGGGTGCGACTGCCAGGCGATCAGAGCGAGGCACATCAGAGGTCCCCGAAACGCTCGGTCCGGCGCGCCTGCAAGGCGGCAGCCGGCAGCTCGGCGCGCGCCAGCGCGTCGCGCAGCGCAGCGTCGAAGGCCGCGGCGTCGTCGATGCGTTCGTACGTCTCCATCAGTGTGGTCGGTTCGGTTTCGTTGCCGAGCTTGCGCAGCAGGCGCGCCTGCACGCCGGTGGTCGTGGCCACGGCGTCGATCATCTCACGCAGCCGCGGCACGAGCGCAAGCGCTTCGCGCTGCGGCAGCTTGTAGTAGACGAACCAGTGCTCCATCGCAACGCCGGACCGGCTAGGCGGTCGGATCGAACAGTTCGTACGGTAGCGGACGGACGGCAAGGACCGGCCCGGCGGGGCTGCCCGCGCGCAATGTGCTGTCGCCGACTCTTTCGACCGGGCACTCGAACAGCAGATCCATCCCGCCGCCGGGCGCAGTCGCCGCCATCACGACGGTGCCGACCGGCTGCAGCTGTCCATCGGCATAGACATCCGCGCCGGCCGTCGCGTGGCCGTCGACGTGCGCGATGCCCATACGCCGGCGCAGTTTGCCGAGATACTGGCTGCGCGCGACGACTTCCTGGCCGGGGTAACAGCCTTTCCTGAAGTTCACGCCGCCCAGGACTTCGAGGTTGATCATCTGCGGCACGAACTTCTCTTGCGTTGCGGCGAACACGTCCGGGACCCCGGCGTCGATCTGCGACCACCACCACGCAGCGCTGTCGATGCGCTGCGCCGACTGCAATCGAGCGAGCCAGTCGGCCAGTTCGCGCGTCGGAACGAGCAGCACAAAGCGCTCATCGATGCGCGGCGACGGCCGCAGTCGCGCGACGCGCGCAGCACCGATCGCGGCCGAAGCGTCGAGCGGTCGCGACGATCCGGTCGCCTCCCGCACCAGCCGCCCGGCCCCGCGGCCGATCAAGCCGAGCGCGGTCCACTCGTCCGACGCGTCGGCGAGCGTCACCTTTGCGCGCAACACGAACATCGACAGCCGCTTGCGCACGGCGGGAAGGATCTCGCGCGGCAGTTGCAGGTAGATCGTGTCGGCGCCGCGCCAGTTCGTGAACACCGCGAGCAGGCGTCCCTTGGCGTTGCAGTAGCCGGCAAGCTGTACGGCGTCGGGCGCGAGGTTCGCGACGTCGTTGGTCAGCTGCGCGTGCAGGAACGACGCAGCATCGGCGCCGCTCGCCGCGATCACACCGAACTCGTCGAGCACCGCGAGCGACGGCCCGGCGAGCGCGTGTTCGAGCGCCGCCGCATCGGCAGTCCAGGTGCCGCAAGCGGGTGCGGCGGAGTCGTTCGGCATGACGGTTCTCGAATGAATGCGCAGGGGCGAGCAAGAGGCCGCAAGTATTATAGGAACGCCATCGATCCGCCTTCGCACGAGCCTGCGTTTGTTCGCCCGCCGTTCCCGCCACCGCCGCCTGACCCGGGTGGCCGCCGCCGTGCTGATCCTCGCGCTGGTCGCGGCGGGCGCAGCCGTGCTCGCCTGGCGTTACTACGAACGGTCGCTGCCGATGGCGACCGACCGCGTCGTCGTACGAATCGCGCCGGGATCCTCGGCGCGCGCGATCGCGCGGGCGCTGCAGGAGGCCGGCGTGCCGGTCGATGCCGACGCGTTCGTCGCCGTCGCGCGTGCGACCAGGGCGACCGAGTCGCTGCGCGCGGGGCGTTACGAGATCTCTCGCGGCATGAGTCTGCACCAGTTGATCGACAAACTGCGCCGCGGCGACGTCCTGCGCGAACGCCTGACGGTCGTCGAAGGGTGGACGTACCGCGAGCTGCGCGCTGCGCTCGCCGCCGCTGCGGACCTGAAGCAGGACAGCGCGGCGATGAGCGACGCGGAACTGCTGCGGGCGATCGGCGCAGAGGAAAAGCATCCGGAGGGGCTCTTTGCGCCGGACACCTACGTCTTCGATCCGGGCTCGAGCGACCTCGATGTGCTGCGCCGCGCGTACCGCGCGCAGATCGCGATCCTTCAGAAAGCATGGGAGGGCAGGGCACCGGAATTGCCGCTGAAGACGCCGTACGAGGCGCTGATCCTCGCGTCGATCGTCGAGAAGGAGACCGGCCAGGGTGCGGAGCGCGCACGTATCGCCGGCGTGTTCGTCAACCGCCTGCGGCGCGGCATGCTGCTGCAGACCGATCCGACGGTGATCTACGGGCTCGGCGACAAGTTCGATGGCAATTTGCGCAAGCGCGACCTGCTCGCGGACACGCCGTACAACACCTACACGCGCGCCGGCCTGCCGCCGACGCCGATCGCGCTTCCCGGGCGGGCGGCGATCGAGGCCGCGGTCAATCCCGAACGTACGGCGGCCCTGTACTTCGTCGCGCGCGGTGACGGCAGTTCGCACTTTTCAGAGACGCTCGCGGAACACAATCGTGCGGTCGTCAGGTATCAGCTCGGCGGCGGCAAATGACCGAACGCCCACGCTTCATCACGTTCGAGGGTATCGACGGCGCGGGCAAGAGCACGCAGATCGACTTCGTCGCTGCCTGGCTGCGCGAGCGCGGCGCCGATGTCGTCGTCACGCGCGAGCCGGGCGGCACGGCCATCGGAGAAGCGCTGCGCGAGCTGGTGTTGCGGCAGCCGATGTCGGCGCGCACCGAAACGCTGCTCGTCTTCGCCGCGCGGGCGCAGCATCTCGATGAGCTGATCCTGCCCGCGCTGGCCGCCGGGCGCTGGGTCGTGTGCGACCGGTTCACCGACGCCACCTATGCGTACCAGTCGGGCGGACGCGGCGTGCCCGAGGCGGCGGTCGAAGCCCTCGAACGCTGGGTCCATCCGGACCTGCAGCCCGATCTGACGTTGCTGTTCGACGTGCCGCCCGAATTGGCCGCGCGGCGCTTGTCCAAGGCGCGCGTGGCCGATCGGTTCGAAGCGGAACGGCTCGACTTTTTCGCGCGCGTGCGGGCCGCCTATCTGGAGCGCGCGCGGCGCTTTCCGGCGCGCTTCGTCGTGCTCGACGGGACGCAGGCGCCCGACGCGGTCCGGGCGCGGCTGGTCGACGTACTGAACCGATGGCGCTGATACGCAGGCTGCCATGGCACGGCGCGGCATGGTCCGCGCTGCGCTCGCTGCATGCGCGCGACGTGCATGCGATCCTGCTGTACGGAGCGGCGGGCATCGGCAAGAAGAGCCTCGCGCTCGATTTCGCGCAGTCGCTGCTGTGCGAATCGCTCACCGCAGCCGGCGAAGCGTGCGGCACGTGCCGCGGCTGCACCCTCGCGCTGTCGGGAAACCACCCGGATCTGAGGGTCGTCGTTCCCGACACCATGGCTGAACTGCGCGGCCCCGCGGGGGTGGCAGACGACGTAACCGAGGCATCGTCCGAAGCGGACGACGCCGTCGCGGGCCCGCCGAGCGAAGGGCGCGAGAGCGGAAAGAAGGCGAGCCGCGAAATCAGCATCAACCAGATACGGGACTTGGCCGACTTTTTCGGGGTTTCGACACACCGCGGCGGCGCCCGGGTCGTCGTGCTCGCGCCTGCGGAGTCGCTCAACCAGGCATCCGCCAACGCGCTGCTGAAGATGCTCGAAGAACCTCCGCCGGCGACGCGGCTCGTCCTGGTCAGCGACTCGCTCGACGAAGTGCTACCGACGATTCGATCGCGTTGCGTGCTGCAGCGTGTCGCGGCCCCCGATCACGCGGTCGCCCTGCAGTGGCTGCGCGAGCAGGGTGTCGACGATCCGGAGGAACGGCTCGCAGCGGCCGGTGGCGCACCCTTGGCCGCGCTGGGGGACGCCAAGCAGCAGCTCGACGATGCCACACGCTCGCGGCTGCTCGCGCTGCTCGCGCAGGGCGCGGCGCTGCCGCCCGGCGAAGTCGCTGCGGCCATTCCGCGAGTGCTGCCGCTATCGTCGGCAGTCACGCTGTTTCAGCGCTGGGGCTGGGACTTATTGGCGTATCGGGTGGCGGAGCGCGTCCGGTATCATCCGCGGCACAAGGCGTCGATTGCGCGCATCGCGCAAGCGGCGACGATCGAAGCGCTGCTCGGGTGGCTGCGATCGCTCGGGCCCATGCAGGCGACGAGCGATCATCCGCTGAATGCGAGACTGGTCGTCGAGGCTGCGCTGCTGTCGTACATCGAGGCGCTGAAAGGTGCGCAGAGTCGCACCGGCGCGAAGGTTAGGGCATGAACGATTCACCGATCACGCGATTCGCAGGCGGCGCCGGGCCGACGGTATCCCCCGTTCAGCCGGCCAGCGCCGGCCGTCCCGCGGTGCTGTCGCTTTCGATCAAGGAAAAGGCCGCCCTCTATGCCGCCTACATGCCCTTCCTGAAGAACGGCGGCATCTTCGTTCCGACGAGTCGCGCCTATCAGTTGGGCGACGAGGTCTACCTCATCCTCACGCTGATGGACGACCCGACCAAGTTGCCGGTCGCCGGAAAGGTCGTCTGGATCAGTCCGGCTGGCGGTGGCGGCCGACAACCCGGGATTGGCGTGCACTTCCCGGGGGACGAAGCGGGCATGAACGCGCGCAAGCGCATCGAAGACCTGCTCGGTTCCGCGCTCAAGTCGGCGCGGCCGACCCACACGATCTGAATCGACGCACGTGCACGCTGCGGCCGGCGGCGCGACCGTGTTCGTCGATTCGCATTGCCATCTGTCGTTTCCGGAGTTGCTCGGCGACATCGACGGTGTGCTCGCGCGGATGCGCGAGCGAAACGTCGTGGCTGCGTTGAACGTCTGCGTCACGCTCGAAGAATTTCCCGCGGTGGTCGCGCTGGCGCAGGCGCATCGAGACATCTTTGCGTCCGTCGGGGTGCATCCGGACTACCGGGACGGACGCGAACCCACCGAGCAAGACCTGGTCGACCTGGCGCAGCACCCGAAGGTGGTGGGCATCGGCGAGACCGGGCTCGACTACTACCGGTTGCGGGAACCCTTGGACTGGCAGCGCGAGCGCTTTCGCGTGCACATCCGCGCTGCGCGCCGCTGTGGCAAGCCGCTGATCATCCACACGCGCGCCGCAGCGGACGACACGCTTCGGATCATGCGCGAGGAAGCCGCCGGGGAGGCCGGCGGCGTGATGCACTGTTTTACCGAGACACGCGCGGTCGCCGCGGCCGCCTTGGATCTCGGCTTCTACGTTTCTTTTTCCGGGATCGTCACGTTCAAGAGCGCGACGCAGCTGCAGGAAGTGGCCAGGTTCGTGCCCCTCGATCGACTCCTGATCGAGACCGACGCGCCGTACCTGGCGCCGGTGCCACATCGCGGCAAGACAAACGAGCCGGCCTACGTGCCGTACATCGCTGAGAAGATCGCGGTGCTCCGTGGCGTTCCTGTCAACGACGTTGCAACTGCGTCGACGCGGAATTTTTTTCGTTTGTTCAAACCCTTGCGCAACGAAGTTCCAGTGAAAGTCTAGGTATCGATCGCGATTGTCGAGCGCAAGAACGACCGTAGAAACAAAGCGATGCGCGAGAAATCTCATGTTTTGGGTGAGTATCGCGGAACAAGCGGTTAGATAGCGCAGAATGTGCATTATGTTAACAAATGGAACTGCGGGACGACCTCGATGACCGAAGCCGCTGCCCTTGCTTCTAGCCACTGCTTCGGTACGCCGCTGAGCCCGAGCGCAATCCGGGTGCTGCTGCTCGGCGCCGGCGAGCTTGGCAAGGAAGTCGTCATCGCCCTGCAGCGCCTGGGCGTCGAAGTGATCGCCGCCGACCGCTACCCGAACGCGCCAGGCCATCAGGTCGCTCATCGGGCCCACGTGCTGAACATGGCCGACCCCGTGGCGTTGCGAAGCCTCGTCGAAACCGAACGGCCGCATGTGATCGTGCCGGAGATCGAGGCGATCGCCACCGAAGCGCTCGTGGACATCGAACGGGAAGGTCTCGCTCGCGTCGTCCCAACCGCGCGCGCGGTCAACCTGACGATGAATCGCGAGGGCATCCGCCGGCTCGCCGCCGAGCGAATCGGCCTGCCGACTTCGCCGTACCGATTTGCCGATTCCTATGGCGAACTGGAGGCGGCGGTCCGCGACGCGATCGGCCTTCCCTGCGTGGTCAAGCCGGTCATGTCGTCGTCGGGCAAGGGTCAGAGCAAGGTGGATCGGCTCCAGGACTTGCGCTCCGCCTGGGACTACGCCGCGGCCGGCGGACGCGTGAGTCTCGGCCGCGTGATCGTAGAGGGCTTCATCGACTTCGACTACGAGATCACGCAGCTTACCGTGCGTGCGCGGGGCCCCGACGGGGCGATCGGGACCTTCTTCTGCGAGCCGATCGGGCATGTCCAGGTCAGCGGCGACTATGTCGAGAGTTGGCAGCCTCACCCGATGGCGCCCGCCGCGCTGGCGAAGGCGCGCGACTACGCGCGGCGCGTGACCGACGAATTGGGCGGTGTCGGCATCTTCGGCGTCGAGCTGTTCGTCAAGGGCGATCAGGTCTGGTTCTCGGAGGTCAGCCCGCGACCGCACGACACCGGACTCGTCACGCTCGCAAGCCAATGGCAGAGCGAGTTCGAACTGCACGCGCGCGCCCTGCTCGGCCTGCCGGTCGATACTGCGATGCGGGCGGCGGCCGCCGCGAGCGCAGTGATCTACGGCGGCGTCGAAGCCAAGGACATCGTCTTCGAGGGCGTTGCCGATGCGCTCGCGATCCCCGGCACCGATCTGCGTTTGTTTGGCAAACCCGAGTCGTACGTCAAGCGGCGCATGGGCGTGGCGCTCGCTCACGCGCCGACCGTCGAGCAAGCGCGCACGCGCGCGAAGGCCGCCGCCGCGAAGGTCCGGCCGCGGGTGCCGTGACTCCTCGCTGCGCGCGCGATTGCGGGAGCGCCGATGCGATCGGGACTAGAATCCGCCGCAGAAGGCCTACCCGACGCACGCTGTAACCCGATCCGCGGCCTGCCCTCATGAAGATCCTCATCGTCGACGACCACTCTCTGATCACCGATGCGCTGCGAGCGCTGCTGATCGACATCGATCCGCAGGCCGAGATCCATACCGCGGCCGACGCGCCCGGCGCGGAGCGTCTGCTCGACCAGCATCCCGACGCCGACTTGATGCTGCTCGACCTGGGACTTCCGGGGGCCACGGGCACGAGCCTGCTCGAGACCCTCGTCGGACGCGCACCCGACCTGAAGATCCTGGTGCTGTCGGGTCTGCAGGACCAGCGCAGCGTGATGCGCGTGCTGCAGCTCGGCGCCGCCGGTTTCGTGCCGAAGTCGATGGCCTCCGACACGCTGCTCGAAGCGATCCGCTTCGTGCTCTCCGGCGGCGTCTACATTCCGGCGGATCTGCTGGAAGACAGCACGCGCGGCGCAGCGATGCTGGGTCTGCCGGAGCGCGGCCGCGACATGCTGGGCCGGCCGTCGAGTGTTCGCATCGAACTGACCGAGCGGCAGGAGCAGGTGCTTCAGCTCTTGGCGCGCGGTGCGCCGATCAAGATCATCTGCCGCGAGCTTGGCCTGTCCGAGGGGACCGTCAAGACCCACGTCACCGCGATCTACCGAGCCTTTGGCGCGTCCAACCGGACCGAGGCGCTGCTGGCCGCGCGCCGGCACGGCTACGACGTCGGCTGAGGTTCCGTCCCTCAGCTCACACGGTCTTCGTCGCCTTCGAGGACGGCCTCGGGGCCGGGTCGCGCCTGCAACGGGATCGCGGTCAGGCCCAGTGCCTCGGCGATCGTCGCATTGAGCACCGCTGCGGTCGTCGGTTTCTGCAGGACGATCGGCTCCTCGACCCGGCTGCGCGCGATCGCAGGCGCCATTTCCGGGTTCTTGGCCATTCGCTGTTGCATCGTTCGCTGGAACTCCGCGAGCACCTCGAGACCGTGAACCGCGGTCAGCATGATGACCGGGACCGGAAAGCCGACGATCTCCCGGATGCGGAAGACCGCCTCCACCCCGGAAATCGCCGAGGTGCCGAGGTTCTGGTCGGCGACGATCAGATCGATTCGCTTGCGATGCGCCAGCCGCTTCATCAACGACGAGTTGAAGTGCGTCGCCGACAGGATGTCGGCGCCCCACGACCGCAGCAGCTTCGTCAGGCTGTTGAGGATCTCTTCATTGTCTTCGAGCACGACGAGCGTGTGGCCGCTCAATGTGCGGATCTCGGCCTCGGTCGTCTCGGCGGGGCCGCGTACAGGCCGCCGCGGCACGGCGGAAAGCGGCACCTCGACCCGGAAGACCGTGCCGGAGCCGGGCCGCGTCGTGACGATCAACGGATGGCCGAGGACGCTACAGATCCGCTTGACGATCGACAGCCCGAGGCCGAATCCGCTGCCCGCCTGATCCTTGGAGCTCTCGCCGCGGTAGAACTCCTCGAAAATGCGATCGAGTTCCTGCTGGCGGATGCCCGGCCCCGTGTCGTAGACCTCGAGGCTGATCAGTCCTCCGCGCGGCCGCGCCGCCAGAAGGATGCCGCCGCGTTGCGTGTAACGGATCGCGTTGGCGAGCAGGTTGCGCAGCACGCGCATCAGCAACATCTGGTCGGATTCGATCGCGTAACCGGCGCGCCGCACGCGCAACGCCAGCCCCTTGGCCGCGGCCTGCGGCATGAACTCCTGCTCGAGCAGCCCGAACATCTCGTCGATCAGCACCTGCTGTGTGCGAGGCTGGATCGAACCGGAATCCAGACGCGAAATCTCGAGCAGTTCCTCGACCAGCTTCGACAGCGACTCGACCGCGGTCGACAGGTTCTTCACCAGCGGCTCGAGCGGACCCTGCGCGCGCTTCTTCAGCAGCGACACGTAGATGCCGATGGCCTGCAGCGGCTGTCGCAGGTCGTGGCTCGCCGCAGCGAAGAACTGCGTCTTCGAGCGGGTCGCATTCTCGGCGGCGCGGCGCGCGTCGTCCGAGATTCGCTTTTCGGCAACCAGTTGCTCGACCAGCACCTCGTTTTCGAAGTTGTTCTTGACCGACTCGAACATCGCTTCGCCGAAGTTTCGGCCGAAGAAGGTCGTGAAGCCGAACACGGCGAGCATCACGATCGCGGCCGTGTAGTAAGCGGGGTTCTGCTCGGCGACCATGCGGCCGATCAGCGGCAGCAGCGCGGCGGGCAGGAACGCCCACAGCGCGGGGCGGTGCGAGGCATAGAGCGTCAGCGAACCGAACGCGACACCCAGCACGACCGCAACCAGCACGAGCTGCTGCAGCGGTTCGTTCGATGCGAAGAACACCGCGCCCGCCGTGCCCCACAACAGTCCGGCCGCACCGGAAGTCGCGACCCAGCGCGACGCCCACGCGTGGACCTGCGTGACGGTGTCGGTCGCGCGGCGGAACGCGTAGGCCATGCGTACGCGCGCGAGCGATTCGAGCAGCAGCGCGATCGACCACAGCAGAAGCCACGTCTGGTCGTGTGTCTGCCAGAACACGGCCACGAGCGCGACGCCACCGACGATGCTTCCGAGCACCGATTGCGGGACCTGCCGGTACACGGAGGCGATCACGCCCGCGAGGATCTTCTCCTGGCGTTGCTCGCGCGTTTCGACCGCGATGCCGAAGCGGGTCAAGGGCCCAGACATGGGCCCGGATGATAGGCGAGCCGGTGCGGCTGCGACTACCGACCTGCGTCTGACGCGCCTCCTTGGGACGGCGCGGCGACCGTCAGCCTCGGCCCGGCGAATCCCAGGCGAGCGAAGCGGCGTCCCCGCGCGCGCACAACCGCACCCGTGCGCCGACCGGCAACGTCAGCTTGCGCGGCAGGTGGCCGAACGGCAGTCCGGTAAACACCGGCACCGCCAGACGCGCGCGCAGCCCGCGAACCACTTCGTCGAGCGAGAACCCGTCGTCGTTGGGCATCGGCGTGACGGGTTCGAAGCTGCCAAGCAGCAGCGCACGCTGCCGCTGCACGACGCCGGCCTGCTCGAGCTGTAGCAGCATCCGCTCGATCCTGTAGGCAGGTTCGTTCACGTCTTCGAGGAACAGGATTCCGCCGCGCACGCGCGG
This sequence comes from Burkholderiaceae bacterium, assembly GCA_046291795.1. Lineage (GTDB taxonomy): Bacteria > Pseudomonadota > Gammaproteobacteria > Burkholderiales > Burkholderiaceae_F > DSNY01. Next base: position 10,583 of record JBKBSH010000042.1, read on the forward strand.
GAAATACGGCGTGCCGAGCAGCGCACAGACGAGCGCCAGATTGCCGCCCCACAGCGTGCCGCGCACTGCGCAGTCCGGCCCGTCGGCGTCGAAGCGCATCTCGTACGCGCCGCCTTCGATCACCGCAAAGAAGTTGTCGATCGTCCAGTCGTCCGGCGATTCGGCGCCGAAGTCGGTCATCGACGGCCCATGCAGGCTCGGTCCGCCGGCGCGAGCGAGGTACGCCAGGTTGAACGCGGTGAAGTCGCTGTAGCCGCAGATCGCGCGTTGCGCCCGGCGAATCGCGGCGAAGTCGAGCCGGTCCAGGATGCGCGTCAGCCCATAGCCGCCGCGCGCGG
>JBKBSH010000435.1:0-2199 GCA_046291795.1 Burkholderiaceae bacterium
GCCCGACAGGCCCCGGCTGCGTCGCTGGGGCGTGGCAGGCAGGCTCGCGCTGGTGGTGCTGTGGGATATCGTGCTGGCCAACATCGAGATCGCGCGCCGCATCCTCGGTCCGGAGTCGGCGATCCACTCGCGCTTCGTCTGGGTGCCGCTTTCGATCCGCGACCCGCACGGCTTGGTCTTGCTGGCCGGCATCATCACGATGACGCCCGGCACGCTGTCGTCGGACCTGAGCGAGGACCGGCGCTGGCTGCTCGTGCACGCCTTCAATGTCGAAGACGAGGCCGAACTCGTCGCGACCATCAAGCGGCGCTACGAGGCGCCGCTGCGGGAGATCTTCGAATGACCGTGCTCGCGCTCGTGCTGCCGTTCGCGATCGGCGCTTTCGGTCTGGCGCTGCTGCTGGCGGCGTACCGGCTGCTGCGCGGCCCGACCCTGCCCGACCGGATCCTCGGCCTGGACACGCTGTACATCAACGCGATGGCGCTGCTCGTGCTGCTCGGCATCCGCTTCGACACGGCGCTGTACTTCGAGGCGGCGCTGGTGATCGCGATGCTCGGCTTCGTCGGCACGGTGGTCCTGTCGAAGTTCCTGCTGCGCGGAGACATCGTCGAATGAACGCGCTGCCGATCTGGCTCGACGTGCTGCTCGCGGTGCTGGTCGTCGTCGGCGCGGGCTTTGCGCTGATCGGATCGTTCGGCTTGGCCAAGCTGTCCGACTTCCTCAAGCGCGTGCACGGACCGACGAAGGCGTCGACACTGGGCGTGGGCTGCGTGCTGATCGCTTCGGCCGCGTACTTCACCGCGAGCGCGCTGTCGAAGGGCGAGGGCGCCAGCGTGCACGAGCTGATGATCACGCTGTTCGTTTTCCTGACCGCGCCGGTGTCGGCGCACATGCTGGTCAAGGCGGCGCTGAAACTCGACCCGTCGCTGCGCCCGCCTGCACCGCCTGCGGGCGACCGGGCTGCACAGCGATCCGAGTCGAGTCCGTCCTGAGCGACGCGCCGCTATCATCGCCTCGAGTCACGATGCCGGCGCCCGCCGGATCATCCGCAGCCTTGGCCGGCAGCGGCGCCGACGTCACGACGATTCACCGGCGGCCGCCCGATCGCGCCGCCAACCTTGGGAAGGACACGGTCATGAAGTCGAGCTTGAAGGCGCTGCTGGCGCTCGCTGCGCTGGTGTTCAGCGGCGCGGCCAACGCGCAAGTCGAAGCGAGCAACGTGTGGGCACGCGCAACGGTGCAGGGACAGATGGGCTCCGGCGCATTCATGACGCTGACTGCGAAGGAGCCGGTCCGCCTCGTCGGCGCGGCCAGCCCCGTGGCGGGCGTGGTCGAGATCCACGAGATGGCGATGCAAGGCAACGTCATGCGGATGCGCGCGGTCGAAGGGCTCGATCTGGCCGCCGGCAAGCCGGTGGAACTGAAGCCGGGCGGCCATCACGTGATGCTGATGGATCTGAAGCGCACGCTCAAAGCGGGCGAGCGAATCCCCGTCGAACTTCGCTTCGAGACGAAGGACAAGCGGCAGTTCACGCTGCCGCTCGAAGCCGAAGTCCGTATGGTCGCGCCCGGCGCGGCGATGCCGATGAAGCACTAACCCGACGCCGCGTCGAGCTGCGCCGCGAGCGTGCGGATCGCGGGCGAGATCTCGACCGGGTAAGGCGGCGCGATCGCCAGTTGCGTGAGCGCCGCCGGCAGCGCGTCGAGTTCGCCGCGCAGACGTGCGCGGATCGCATCGAGCGATTCCGGCGGCGAAACCCGGCGGCCTGCGCGCATGACCGGTACGAGCAGCGGCGCACCTTCCGCAGGCTCGTCGGCGAGCACGACCGTATCGCCCGCGTACCTGCCGTCCGCAGCGCGGCGGAACACCTGCTTGACGCCGGGCCAGGTGGCCTTGCCGGTCGAGCGCTTGCGGCGCGCGGCACCGGCGTACGACTGCAGCTTGTACGCGCAGTCGAGCACCGGATGGTCGGAGGCGCAGGCGAGCGCGCTGCCGACACCGAAGGCGTCGAGCGGCGCGCCCGCGCGCACGAGCGCGTCGATCGAGCCCTCGTCGAGTCCGCCGCTGGCGATGATGCGGGTTTCGCGCAGTCCGCCCTCGTCGAGCACGTGGCGTACCGCGCGCGACAGCGCGTCCAGATCGCCGCTGTCGATGCGAACCGCGCGCACCGCGATGCCTTCGGCGGCGAGCGTGCGCGC
>JBKBSH010000436.1:0-2187 GCA_046291795.1 Burkholderiaceae bacterium
GAAGCCGGTGGCGTTGGCCGCGTGTGTGGCGAGCGGGTTCTCGATCGAGCGCGGCACCGATCCGAGCGCGGCTTCGTGCAAGACGATGTCGACGCCTTCGCACGCGGCGCGGCAGATCGCCGGATCGACGATGTCGCCTTCGATGAAGCGGTGGCGCGCCCACGCGGTTTCTCCGACCGCTGCGCGTACCTCGTCGAGGTTGCGCCGGTGACCCGTCGCAAAGTTGTCGAGCCCGACGACGTCCTGCTCCAGGCGCAACAGCGCTTCGAGCAGGTGCGAGCCGATGAAGCCTGCCGCGCCGGTCACCAGCCAGCGGCGGCGGCGCGCGCGAACCGCGTCTTCGATGTCGCGCATCTCGACTACAGCCGCCACACGCAGAAGCCGCGGGCGCGCAGCGCGGTCTGATCGGCCTGGCACTTGACATCGACGTAAAGGCCGCCGGGCGCGAGCTTGGCGGCGACCTCGTCGATCGAATACTGCTTGTACGCCTTGTGCGCCACCGCCGCGACGATCGCGCTGGACCGCGGAAGCTGCTCCCACGGCACGAGCCGCACGCCGTATTCGTGCACCGCTTCCTCGGGCGAGGCCACCGGATCGTGCACGTGCACGTTGACGCCGTAGGATTCCAGCTCGCGGATCACGTCGATGACCTTCGAGTTGCGCAGATCCGGGCAGTTCTCCTTGAAGGTGAGACCGAGCACGCTGACGTTCGCCCCTTTGACCGGGAATCCGTTCTGGATCAGGGTCTTCACGGTCTGCTCGGCGATGTACTTGCCCATGCCGTCGTTGATGCGCCGCCCGGCGAGGATGACCTGCGGGTGGTAGCCGAGCATCTCGGCCTTGTGCGTCAGGTAGTAGGGGTCGACGCCGATGCAGTGGCCGCCGACCAGTCCGGGGCGGAACGGCAGGAAGTTCCACTTGGTTCCCGCCGCCTCGAGCACCTCGAGCGTGTCGATGCCGATGCGGTGGAAGATCAGCGACAGCTCGTTGACCAGCGCGATGTTCAGATCGCGCTGCGTGTTCTCGATCACCTTGGCCGCTTCGGCGACCTTGATGCTGGAGGCGCGATAAACGCCCGCGGTGATGATCGATTCGTAGAGGCGCGCGACGCGCTCCAGCGTCTCGGGCGTATCGCCGGAGACGACCTTGACAATCTTGGTCAGCGTGCGTTCCTTGTCGCCCGGGTTGATCCTCTCGGGCGAATAACCGACGAAGAAGTCCTTCTTCCAGGTCTTGCCCGAGTGCTTCTCGATGATCGGCACGCACACTTCCTCGGTCGCGCCCGGGTACACCGTCGACTCGAAGACGACCGTCGCGCCCGGCTTGAGGTTGCGGCCGACGAACTCGCTCGCGCCGGCGAGCGGCCCGAAGTCCGGGTTGTGTGCGCCGTCCACCGGCGTGGGCACCGCGACGACGATGAAGTCGGCCTCCTTCAGCGCGGACGGATCCGTCGTCGCCACGAGGTGCTTCGCCGCCTTCAGATCCTCGCTACTGACCTCGCCCGTCGGATCGACATGACGCCGATACGCCTCGACCTTGCTCTGCGATAGATCGAACCCGATCGTGCGGGCCCGCTTTCCGAACTCGACCGCGAGCGGCAATCCGACATAACCGAGCCCGACGACTGCGACGACACTCATGTGGCTTCCTGTGACACGTGGTTGGAATGGGATTCGGGCCCGGCTCAGAGGTTGCGCAGCAGCGCCGCGGCTTCTTCTTTGCCGGGGAAGTCTTCCTTGCTCGCGAGCAGCGCCTCCAGCTCGCTCTTCGCGTCGTCGCGACGTCCCGCCTTCGCGAGCACCTTCGCGTAGTTCAAGCGGATGTCGGCGCGGCTCGGCGCGAGCGCGCGCGCCCGCTGCAGGTGGGCGAGCGCCTTGTCGGTTTCGCCGCGCGCGGCGAGCAGCATGCCGAGCGTGTCGAGCACCGCGGCGCTGTTCGGCGCGAGCCGTGCGGCCCGCTCCGCATACCCGATCGCCTTCGGGTCGCCCAACTGACCGCTCGCCCAGGCCAAATTGTTCAGCGCGATCACGTGGTTCGGTTCGGTCGCGACGACCGCCTCGTAGTGAGCCGCCGCGACGCGATAGTCGCGTGCGCGCAGTGCGCGATCCGCAAGATGCATGGCGAGCGTCGTGTCGCGCGGATTACGCGCGCTCCACTCGCGCGCAAACGCGTCGGCGTCGGCGCGCT
>JBKBSH010000437.1:0-2183 GCA_046291795.1 Burkholderiaceae bacterium
GTCAACGCGACGCTGCGTTACTTCCGCGACGGCACGATCGACCGCGCGGCCTTCAAGCGGGCGCAGGTGGCCGCCGCCGCGGAGTTCGAGGAGGGCATCGCCGCGTTCGGCCGCGGCCAGTGGGACGAAGCTTTCGGATCGAGCGGAACGATCGGTGCGGTGTCCGAAATCCTGCGCGCGGAAGGCTGGACCGACGGCGCGATCACGCCCGACGGTCTGCTGAAGCTGCGCCAGGCGCTGCTCGCTGCGGGCGAGATCCGACGCATCCGGCTGCGCGGGCTCAAGGCCGAGCGGCAGGAAGTCATCGCGGGCGGCGTGGCGGTGCTCTCGGCCGTGTTCGAGACGCTGGGGCTCGCTCAGATGCGCACCGCGCGCGGCGCGCTGCGCGTGGGACTGCTTTACGACCTGCTCGGCAGGCGCGAAAGCCGCGACCTGCGCGAGACGACCGTCGAGCGGATGCAAGCGCGATTCGGCGTCGATCGCGCGCAGGCGCAGCGCGTCGGCGCGCTCGCCGCGCAGTTTTTCGACGCGCTCGCGCCGAAAGCCTCCGACGAACTGCGCAAGCGGCTCGCATGGGCCGCCGCACTGCATGAATGCGGCTTCGCGATCTCGCACAACGACTATCACAAGCACGGCGCGTATCTGGTCGAGCACAGCGATCTGGCGGGGTTCTCGACGACCGACCAGGAGCGGATCGCTGCGTTGATCCTCGGCCAGCGCGGCAATCTGAAGAAAGTCGCCGGTGCGATCGAGGACCCGGAGCGCGCCGGCAAGATCCTCGCGCTGCGGCTCGCGGTGATCTTCTGCCACGCCCGGCGCGCGATCGAACCGCCGCGCTGGACGCTGCGCTCTTCGCGCGGCGCGATCGAGCTGGGGGTCGACGGCGACTGGCTCGCGCGGCATCCGCTGACGCAGCACCTGCTCGAGGAGGAAGCGGCGCAATGGGACCGCGTCGGCATCCGCTTCGCGCTGCGCGAGTTGCCATGACGAACCGGATCGTCGCGTGCCTGTGCGCCGCGTGGTGCGACACGTGCAGCGCGTATCGCGCGCACTTCGATAGGGTGGCCGCCGCTTCGCCGCAGTTCGCGTTCCGCTGGATCGACATCGAGGACGAAGCCGACCTGATCGGCGACATCGACGTCGAGAACTTCCCGACGGTCCTCGTCGCCGAAGACGGCGACGTGCTGTTCGCGGGCACGCTGCGGCCCGATCCGGCGCACCTGCAGCGGGTGATCGACGTCGTCGCCAGCGGCGCCGCGCTCGCGCCGCCCGAAGACATCGACGCATGGCGCGCGCTCGCGCGCCGGCTCGCGGGGATCAGAGCAGATCGGGACTGATCACCGCGCGCAGCAACACCCTCTCTTCATCTTCGCGCGAACGCGATCGCAGCCACCAGACGGCCGCTTTCTTGATCGACCAGGGCAGCTCTTCGCCGGTCAACACCTTGGACGCGACCCGGCCGAGTGTGGGCTGATGGCCGACGACGACGACCGGCGACTTGCCGTCGGGCCAGTCGACGGCGGCGAGCACCGCTTCCGCGTCCGCTCCCGGCGCGATCGCGTCGAGCGTCTTGAACTTGCGGTGCGACAGCTCGGCGAGCGCCTGTGCGGTCTGTTGCGCGCGGACAGCGGGGCTCGCAACGATCCTGGCGGAATCCGGCAGATGCGCGTGCAGCCACTCGGCCATGCGGCGCGCCTGTTTTTCGCCCTTCGGCGTGAGGCTGCGGCCGAGGTCGGGTTCGCCCGGCTCCGCTTCGGCGTGACGCCACAGGATCAAGTCCACCTTCAGCCCTCCCCGACCGACGCGGCCAGCTCGGCGAGCAGCGCGCGCTGCGCGGAGAAGCCGCCGCGGTCGCCGCGCGCGAGCGCCTTCGGCGGCACGTAGGTTCCGTCGCCCTTCAGCGTCCAGGCATCGACCGTGTCGTCCAGATAGGCGCGCAGGCCTTCGTCGAGCACGCGCCGCTTGAGCTTGCCGTCGAGCACCGGCCAGGCGACCTCGATGCGGCGGAACAGATTGCGTCCCATCCAGTCGGCGCTCGCCAGGTACACGTCGTCGGCGCCGCCGTTGCGGAAGTAGTAGATGCGATGGTGTTCGAGGAAGCGACCGACGACGGAGCGCACGCGGATGTTGTCCGACAGTCCGCGAATGCCCGGCCGCAACGTGCACGCGCCGCGCACGATGAG
>JBKBSH010000438.1:0-2180 GCA_046291795.1 Burkholderiaceae bacterium
TCCGCGAAGACCACGTGATGACCTTGCGGTGTCGCTAGAGTAACGGCCTTTTCATCCATTCGTCCGCTCGCCGCATGGACACGAAGCAGCACACCACCGACGACGCACGAGCCGCGACGGCGGTCGGCGACGAAGCCGTGCGCGAGCACGCATCGCCGGTCGTGCGCTGGCTGCTCCTCGCCGCCGGAACGGTGTTCGTCGCGCTCGGGCTGATCGGCCTGTTCCTGCCGGTGCTGCCGACCACGCCGTTCATGCTGCTCGCTGCCGCCAGCTACGCGCGCGCATCGAAGCGCTGCTACGACTGGCTGCTCTCGAACCGGACCTTCGGCCCGATGATCCACGAATGGCGCAAGCATCGCTCGATCCCGTACCGGACCAAGATCGCGGCGATCGGTCTGATGCTCGTGACGCTCGCGATATCGATCGTCTTCTTCGTCCAGCCGGGTTGGCTGAAGGCGGTGCTGGCCGCGATGGGGCTCGCGCTCGCGCTGTGGATGTACCGGCTGCCTTCGCGCGACCGAGTGCGCCGCTGAACCGTGGGGCCGCAGCGACACAGCGTTTCGCTCGCGGCGGGATCTACGTCCCCCCAAAGGGCGTCGGTGCGCAGGGCCGGCGCGGCGCTCCTGGCCGTGCTCAGGAGCACCGCGACAGCGGTGCGGCTTGACGCACGCGCAGCGTTCGCACCGGCCCGGGGGATCAGGTCGTCGATCCGCCGCGGCGCGGCCCATGCGGGTTGCGCGGTCCGCTGCGCTCGCCTTCCGGCGCTTCCTCGATGTCGAACTTGAATTCCCTGATCAACTGGCCGTCGATGTAGACGCGCATCGCGTGCGCGCCGATCGGATCGCCGGGTGCGTAGCGCCATTCGTTGGCGATGAAGCCGAGCCGCGTCGGGATGATGCGCTCGGTGACGGCGGTCTTGCGGTCGGGCGAGATGGTGTAGATGCCCATGGCCTCCCCCGGCCCCCAGGTGGGCGGCGGCTCGGGAAGTTCGAATTCCTCGCGCCAGATCACCGTTGGCTTGTCGGTCTTGAATACGATGTACCAGCCGTACGGGGCAGCCGTGATCGCAGGGAACTTGTTCGTTTCGAACAGGATGCGGCGACCGCTCGGGTCGGCGCCGAACACGCCGAACTGCGCGGAAACCACCTCGACGTGTGCCGCTTTGAACGTCGAGGACGTCGGCGCCGCCGGCACGGGGCTCTGGGCACCCGGCGTCGCGCATCCGAGGAGCGCAACGGCCAGGGCCGTGGGAGCGAGTGAGCTGAACTTCGTCATGGTCGGCCTCCCTTGGCGGAACGCGTACTGCGGAACTGCCGGGCCATTCTAAGCGCGGGGGCTGCACGGCGCAGCCTCGAAAAACGCGCGAGTTCCGCTCCACACGTCAGACACGGCATATGCACCCGGGTTCGCTCGACGGGCTGGGGTCGCCGTCGTGCGTCATTCCGGGCGCATCTGCAGCTTGCCTCGGCGCTCGTGGACGGCCTGCTCCGCGGGCACCTTGGATCTTGGCCCGCTTTCGACCGGGCCACGCTCTCTGGGCTGCGGCCGGATCTGCTCGCGCGGCGGTTCCGCACCTGGCGGTGCCACACGTGGCGGTTCGACTCGCGGCGCATCGGCGCGCGGCTGCGAACGACCACCCGGCGCGGGAGCGTGGGTCAGTGGGGGCCGGATGCCCTCGGGAGCAGGCACGACGCGTTTCGCCGGTTGCCGCGGTTCACTCTCGACCCCGCGCGGCGCAGGGGAGGCCGGCGCGGGCTGCACGGGTGTGGCGACGGGCGGTTGCGCCGGCACCGTCGGCGCAGGCTGTGCGCGCTTCGGCGGCACCTCGTGCGCACGCTCCGGCATGGGCATTGCGCGGACGCGTTCGCCGTCAGGGCGCCGTTCGACGGCGGGCGGTGCGACTTCACGCGGCTGCGGCCGCACGTGCCGATCGTCGCTGCGACGGTCCGGTCTGGATCCGCCTGCGTCCCGAGGCGCGGTTGTCGGGGCGGGTGCGGCGATGGCATCGGCGATCAGGCGCTTCTTGCTCGCTTCGCCCGAGACGACGACCGGCGGCGTCGTTCGTGTCGGAATCTTCACCCAGTCGTTCGGCGCCGGTCGCGCGACGTCGTGCACCGGAATGCGGCGCAGCAGCGGCAGGAGGGGAATGAGGGCCAGCGTGTAGAGAATGAGATAGGCCA
>JBKBSH010000439.1:0-2172 GCA_046291795.1 Burkholderiaceae bacterium
GCCTCGGTGCACGCCGATCGCGACGCGCATGATCGGCGCGATGGCGGCGAACCGAACGCCTGACCGCGCCGGCGGACACACACATGCATTCGATCGCCGATGGACTGCATCACGGTCGGCTGGGCGTGGTTCTGGCGCTCGCCTCCGCGCTGCTGTTCGGCGCGAGCACGCCGTTCGCGAAGCTGCTGGTCGGCCGGACGCCGGCGCTGTGGCTGGCGTCGCTGCTGTATCTGGGCAGCGGGTTCGCGCTGACGGTCTGGATCGCGCTGCACAGTGCGCGCCGGCGCTTTCAGTTCGGGCTTGCGCGCGGCGATTGGGGCTGGCTGGCCGCGGCGACGTTCGCGGGCGGCGTCCTCGGCCCGGTACTGCTGCTCACGGGGCTCGCCGCCACGCCGGCCAACACGGCTTCGCTGCTGCTGAATCTCGAAGGCGTCTTCACCGCGCTGCTGGCCTGGGTCGTCTTTCGCGAACACACGGACCGGCGCCTCGTCGTCGGCATGCTGCTGATCGTCGCCGGCGGGTTTGCGCTGACGGGCAGCGCGGCGGCCGAACGCGGCGCGCTCTGGCCCGCACTCGCGATCGTCGGCGCGTGCCTCGCCTGGGGTCTGGACAACAACCTGACGCGCAAGATCGCCGGCGGCGATGCGGCGCTGATCGCAGCCGTGAAGGGATGGGTCGCGGGCGGCGTCAACGCGGCGCTCGCGCTCTCGCTCGGCCTGGCGCTGCCCGCACTTGCCACCGGCATCGCGGCCGCAGCGGTGGGTGCTGCCGGCTACGGTGCGAGCCTCGTGTGCTTCGTGCTCGCGCTCAGGCATCTCGGCGCAGCGCGCACCGGCGCGTACTTCTCGATCGCGCCGTTCGTCGGCGCGCTGGTCGCACTGCCGCTGCTGGGCGAATCGCTTGCGCCGCTCGCCTGGCTCGCTGCCGCGTTGATGGGCGCCGGTCTGTGGCTGCATCTGACCGAGCGGCACGAACACGAACACGTGCACGAACCGCTCACGCACACGCACGCGCACCGGCACGACGAGCACCATGCGCACCCGCACGACGAGTCGGTGCCCGCCATCGATCCGCTGACCGGCGAGCACGTGCACGAGCACGCGCACGAGCGGCTCGTGCACCGTCACCCGCACTACCCTGATCTGCACCATCGGCATTCGCACCCGTGAAGCCGGAAGTGCACTGCGCCTGTCGCGCATTTGCGCCAACCCAAAGCGCTGCCTGCCGCCGCCCGTTAGGCTGCGCGCGGTTCAGCTAGAGTTCCGTTACAGTACGGCTCCGTGGCCGATCCGATGAAACTGCGCGCACGTACCCGCTTCCGCACGACGCTCTTCGCGTTGTGCGCGCTGCTACTCGCGCAATGGTCGCTCGCGACGCATGCCTGTCCTCCGTACGCGGCGCTCGGCGAAGCGATCGCGGCCGCAGCACCAGCGTACGCCGCGCATTCGGACTGCGGCAGCGACGAGGACGATGCCTCGACGATCTGCGTCAAGCATTGCGCGGGCGAGGAGCAGGTGACCGCGCAGCCCGCGTTCGCCGCCGCACCGCCCGCCGCCGTGGGGTGGTGGGCGTCCGCGCTGCAACCGCCCGCAGCGCCGCGGCGCGCGTTGCGTCGCGACCTGGCGCAGCCGCACGCGCCGCCGCTGACCATCCTGTACTGCGTCTGCCTGACTTGAGCTGACGGTCGCGCGCACGCGCGCGCCTGCACGTCCGCCGTTTCGTGTTTCTGCGCCGCCATCCGTGCGGCCACCGTCAGGAGACAGCATCATGTCCGTCGATTTTCGTCGTCGCGCCGCGCTGCTGGCGCTCGCTGCCGTTGCACTCGTTCCGACGATCGCGCGCGCGCAGCGCGCCTTGCCCGAAGTCGAGGTCTACAAATCGCCGACCTGCGGCTGCTGCAAGGACTGGATCAAGCACCTGCAGGCCGCCGGCTTCCGCGTTAAAGCGAACGACGTGCCCGATACGCGCTCGATGCGCGCGCGCTTCGGCATGCCTTCGAAGTTCGCGTCGTGCCACACCGCGCTCGTCGGCGGCTACGTGATCGAAGGCCACGTGCCGGCGCGCGAAATCAAGCGGCTGTTGCGCGACAAGCCCGATGCGCTCGGCCTCGCGGTACCCGGCATGCCGGTCGGCTCGCCCGGCATGGACGGCCCCGAGTACCGCGGCGCGATC
>JBKBSH010000440.1:0-2171 GCA_046291795.1 Burkholderiaceae bacterium
AGATCGCGCTGCAGACACGGCTCGTCGCGTTCAACGCCTCGGTCGAAGCCAAGCGCGCGGGCGAGGCCGGACGCGGCTTCGCGGTCGTCGCCGACGCGGTCAAGGACCTCGCGCAGAAGGTCGAGTCGTCGAGCAAGCAGATCGCCGGAACGGTCCGGCAGCTCGACGAGCGGATCGGCGAGCTGGCGAGGAACATCCGCGACACCGACGCGCGCAACGGGCGCGAGACCTTCAACAGCGCGTTCTCGCGCGTCGAGCAGGCGGTGCACGACATCGCCGCGGCAGCCGAGCAGAACGAGCGTTCGTGCCAGACCGCGCTCGAGTCGGTCGGCCGGCTCGCCGCGGAAGTCAACGACACCGCGCGTTCGGTCGACGGCGCCAAGAGCCGTGCGCAGCACTTTCTCGCCACCAGCGAGCAGTTGATCGAACTGGCGGCCGACTGCGGTGCGGAGACCGAGGACACACCGTTCATCGCGAAGGTGATGCAAACCGCTGCCGAGATCGCCCGCCTGTTCGAGGATGCGCTGGCCGAAGGACAGTTGACCGAGGCGGATCTGTTCGACGACCGGTACCAGCCGATCGCAGGGACCAACCCGCAGCAGTACACGACGCGCTTTCTCGCATTCACCGACCGCGTGCTGCCGCCGATCCAGGAGCCGCTGCTGCGGTTCTCCGACAAGGTCGTGTTCTGCGCCGCGGTCGACCGCAACGGTTACCTGCCGACGCACAACCTCAAGTTTTCCAGACCGCAGGGCGCGGACCCGGTGTGGAACGCGGCCAACTGCCGCAACCGCCGCATCTTCAACGACCGCACGGGGCTGGCGGCCGCGCGCAATACACGCAGGTTCCTGCTGCAGACGTATCGCCGCGACATGGGCGGCGGCCGCTACGTGCTGATGAAGGACCTGTCCGCGCCGATCGTCGTCAACGGGCGGCACTGGGGCGGGCTGCGCATGGGCTACCAGTTCTGACGGTGAGGCACCCTTCAGAAAGCGAGCGGGACGGCCGATGATCCGGCGTGGGCCAACGGCCCGGCGCAGGGCAGGACCGGCCGAGGAGAGGCGCGCGATGGGCAGTCTGTTTGCATGGATTCGGCGCAACGACTCGGTCGGCGCGCGGCTGGCGGCCGGATTCGGCGCCGTCGTGCTGGTCACGCTGACGACGGCGGTGGTCGCGGCGATGCTGCTCGCCGCCATCGCGCGCGACAACGCCGCGGCCGCGCGACGCGCCGCGCTGCTGGACGAGGCGTCGCGCTGGCGCGGTCTGGTCCAGATGAACCTCGAGCGCGCGTTGACCGCCACGCGGCTCGAAGCGGCGGTCGCCGCGGGCGCGTCGCAGTCGGCGCTCGCGGCTGCGCGGGCGCGGCTCGCTCAGGACATGGCCGACGCCGCCGGCGCCTCGACCGAGCTGCAGAAGCGGCTCGAGCGCGATCTGGACGACGCCGGGTTGCTCGCGCGGATCGCCGAGGTCGTGGCCGCGCGACAGCGCTTCATCGAACTGCGCCGGACGATCCACGACGATCTGCAGATGGGCGAAGGCGCGGCGCGAATCGACGCCGAGCTGGCGCCGGCGGCGCGCGCGATGCTCGATGCACTCGCGGCGCTTGGTGCCGACATCGGCAAACACACCGCCGCCGCGTACGACCGCATCGATTCGGCGGCGCGCGGCGCGCTTTGGCTGCTCGCCGTCGGCGCTTGCGTGGGTATCGCGCTGTCGGCGGCGATCGCATGGCGCCTGCTGCGCGGCATCCGTCGTCCGCTCGTCACGGCGGTCGCGCTCGCGGAGCGCACCGCTACGGGCGACTTGCGCGAGGACGCGGCGATCGAGGCGCGCCGGGACGAGTTCGGCAGGCTGCTCGATCGGGTCGTTCAGATGCGCGCCCGGCTGCGCGAGATGCTCGCGGAGATCGGCGCAGCGGCCGATGCGATCCGCAGCGCCACCGGCGAAATCGCGCACGGCAACCAGGACCTCTCGAGCCGCACCGAGCAGCAGGCGAGCAGCCTGCAGCAGACGGCCGCTTCGATCGAACAGCTCACCACGACGGTCCAGCACAACGCCGACGCCGCGCGCCAGGCCAGCGAGCTCGCCGTCGCCGCCAGCTCGGTGGCCGCCCACGGCGGGGCGCTGGTGAAGCAGGTCGTCGAGCGCATGGAGCAGATCAGCGAGTCGTC
>JBKBSH010000441.1:0-2165 GCA_046291795.1 Burkholderiaceae bacterium
GTGATAGACGAACTCGTGGAAGATCGAGATCGCCGGATAACCCGTCAGCTCCTCGCCCTTCTTGCCGACCTTCTGATAGGTCCACAGGTCCTCCGGCGGCATCTTGTCGTCGGACCGGTCGCCGAACGGGCGCAGCAACACGCCGGAGAACGTGTGAAAACTCGTTCCGCCGCAGATGTTCGGATGCTTGACGATGAAGTCGACCACCGCGCGCACCTCGGGCTCGGAGGTCGGGTACGGACCCGCGCCGAGCTGTTCGTACTCCTGCCGCCAGCCCGAAGGAAAGTTGCGGTTCAGGTCGAGCCCCTGCGCGTTGCCCATGAAGCCGGCGAACTCGACGTGCACGCCGTCGAAATTCTCGATGCGGCCTTCGGGCATCACCCGGAAGTACTCGCCGCCCGGCGGATCGGTCGGTTCGCGCCGGATCAGCAGGCGCGGCTCCTGCGGATGCCGCTTCCACAGGCCGTTCGGATCGGCGATGCGCATCTGCAGGATGCGGCCGTCGCCGTCGATGTCTTCGGCGACGAGCCCCGCGACCGGGTCCTCGTCGTACGGATAGCGGCGCGTGCTCGACCGAACGTACTTCGGACGGTCCGCCAGCGCCCACTCGGCGCCGTCGGGGTTGATGCGCGGGCAGATGTAGAACACGCGCGTATCGAGGCAGCGCCTGATCTCGGCGTCGGTCGCGTAGCCGGAGGTCAGCCACTGCAGGAAGTACAGGCACGCGGTCGACGCCGACAGCTCGACCGAATGGATGTTGCCGTCGACCCAGTACGCCGGCTTATCCGACGCGGCGCCCGTCGCGAAGTTCGTGACGGTCACGAGCGGGATGTCGCGCCCCTCGAAGCTCTTGCCGATCGACTCGACCGCGACGAGCTGCGGGAACGCCTCGGCGAAGTCCCGCAGCGTGGCCGTCAGCTCTTCGTACCTGTAGAAGCGGGAATGGTCGAGCGCGGGCATCGTTCCGGCGTCCTCGGATTCGAGGGCGCCGATGATAAGCGGCGCGCCGCTCAACCGGCCGGCGCCACCCCGGCGACCCGCGTCGGCCGGCACGCGCCGAACAGGTCGAGCTGCGGCCGGTAACGCGGTGTCGTCACGGCGAGCAGCCCCAGCACCGAGTGGAACAGGTGATCGTGCGAGGCGGGCTCGGCCGCGCGCCGGCGCAGGCACGCGAGATCGACGTCGAGGTTGCGCGCGGAATCCGGTGCGAACCACCAGATCATCGGCACTTCGAGCTGCTCGCGCGGCGCGACCGGATACGGCATGCCGTGCAGGTAGAGCCCGCGCTCGCCGAGCGACTCGCCGTGATCCGACACGTACGCGAGCGCGACGTCGTAGCGGTCGTGCAGCCCGTCGAGGTAGCGGATCGCCCGCGCGAGCAGATGATCGGTGTACAGGATCGCGTTGTCGTACGCGTTGACGATCTGCTCGCGCGTGCAGTCGGCGAGCTCCTTGCGCTCGCACGCGGGCTCGAATCGCTTCATCGCGGGCGGATAGCGGCGGAAGTACGCCGGCCCGTGGTTGCCGAGCTGGTGCAGCACGACGACCGTGTCGCCCGTTCCGCGCTCGACCACGTCGCGCAGCCCGTGCAGCAGGATCTCGTCGAGGCAGCGCTCGGCGTCGCAGACGTCGTGCCGCTTTTCGCGGCTCAGGTCGCGGACCTCGAGCCCGTCGCACACGCCCTTGCAGCCGCTCTGGTTGTCGAGCCAGACGACGCGCAGCCCCGCGCGCGCGAGCAGATGCAGCAGCGATTCGTGCCGGCGGATGCGGTCCTCGTCGTAGTCGGCGCGGCCGAACGGCGAGAACATGCAAGGCAGCGACACCTCGGTCGACGTCCCGCACGCGGTCGTGCGCGGGAAGTTGACCACCGCAAGCTGCGCGAGCTCGGGGTTCGTCTGGCGCGGGTAACCGTTCAGCGAGAAGTTCGCCGCGCGCGCGGTCTCGCCGACCACGAAGACCAGCAGCGTCGGCTTGCGTTGCGCGGCGATCGCGCGCACCGCCGGTTCGGGCGGGTCGCGCTGCGCGACGCCGCTCCTGGCGTCGGTCACGAGCACGCGCGACGCCGACCAGACGACGTTGGCCGGCACGATCAGATAGCGCAGCTCGCGCCGGTTGCGCATCAGCGAACTGATGTCCTGGAACACGGCGAGCAGCGCGCCGGCAGC
>JBKBSH010000442.1:0-2154 GCA_046291795.1 Burkholderiaceae bacterium
CGTTCGACCTCGGTGTATTTCCCGCGACGCGTGATTCCGATGTTGCCCGAGCGGTTGTCGAACGGCATCTGCTCGCTGAACCCGGATGTGGACCGGCTCGTGATGGTCGCCGACATGGTCATTTCGGCCAAAGGCGCGATCAGCGCCTACCAGTTCTATCCGGCGGTGATGCACTCGCATGCGCGACTGACCTACACGGAGGTATGGGAGGCTTTGTCGGTGCCCGACAGCCGCGCGGCGCAGAAGCTCGCGCCCTTGTTGCCCCGGCTCAACGACCTGTACGACCTGTACCGGGTGCTCGCGCGGGCGCGCGAAGCGCGCGGCGCGATCGACCTCGAGACCGTCGAGACGTACATCGTGTGCGACGCGAACGGCCGCATCGAGCGGATCGTCGCGCGCACGCGCAACGACGCACACAAGCTGATCGAAGAGTGCATGCTGGCGGCCAACGTCTGCGCGGCCGACTTCCTGATCCGGCACAAGCACCCGGCGCTGTTCCGCATCCACGAGGGACCGACGCCCGAGCGGCTGGCCAATCTGCGCACGCTGCTGAAGTCGCTCGGGTTGCAGCTCGAAGGCGGCGATTCGCCCGAGCCGGCCGACTACGCGAGGCTGATCGCGAAGATCCGGGCGCGTCCCGACCAGCAGCTGCTGCAGACGGTTCTGCTGCGCTCGATGCAGCAGGCCGTCTACAGCCCGCACAACGTCGGGCACTTCGGGCTCGCGTACGAGGCGTACGCGCACTTCACATCGCCGATCCGGCGCTACCCGGACCTGCTGGTTCATCGCGCGATCAAGGCGATCCTGTCGCGCCAGACCTATACGCCGGTGCTCGTCAGCACCACGGTCGACACCGCGCCGGCGGCGGCACGCGCCCGCGCACGCGCGGCGAGGGCGGAATCGAAGAGCGACGCGGCGCTGGCCGTATGGGAGAAGCTCGGGTTGCTGTGCTCGGCCAATGAGCGCAGGGCGGACGAAGCCTCTCGCGACGTCGAGGCGTGGCTCAAGAGCTATTACATGCGCGAGCGCGTCGGCGAGGTCTTCAGCGGGACGGTCAGCGCGGTCGTGCCGTTCGGCATCTTCGTCGTGCTCGACGATCTCTACGTCGAAGGACTGGTGCACGTTTCGGAGCTCGGCTCCGAGTACTTCACCTTCAACGAGCCGATGCACGAGCTGCGCGGCGAACGCACGGGGATGCGCTACCGCCTGTCGGACCGCGTCACCGTGCAGGTCGCGCGCGTCGATCTCGAGGCGCGCCGCATCGACTTCCGGCTCGTGCGATCGACCGACCGCAAGACGTTGTTGGCGGCCTCCGCCCCGGCGAAGCCGGACAGACCGACGAAGAAGGGCGAGAGCCCCGCGCAACGTCAGGCGCGCCGCGCCGCCGCGGCCGTGCGCAAGCTTAGCGACGCAGACAAGCGGGAGCGCGCGCGTTCCGGCAAGCGGGGCGTCGGCGGGTTGCGGATGGCCAGGACGCGCAGGCGCGGAGGCTGAGTGGGCGGCGGACGCGTCCTCGCAGGATTCCATGCCGTCAACGCACGGCTGCGCCACGCGCCCGATTCGATCGAAGTGCTGTACGTGGACGCGCAGCGACGCGATGCGCGGATGGGCCGCCTTCTCGAGCGAGCGGAGCAGGCGCGCGTGCGCATCGTCGCCGCCGATGCGCAGCGGCTGCGCGGACTCGCGGGCGACGTGCCGCATCAGGGGGTGGTTGCCGTATGCGCCGAAAGGCCATCGACCGCGACGCTGGACGACGTGCTCGCAAGCGTGCGTCCGGACACGCTGCTGCTGCTGCTCGACGGGGTGACCGATCCGCGCAATCTCGGCGCGTGCCTGCGCGTAGCCGACGCCGCGGGGGTTTCCGCAGTGATCGTGCCGCGCGACCGGTCGGCGGCGGTGACACCCGCAGTCGCGAAAGCCGCAGCCGGCGCGACCGAGACGCTGCCGCTGGTCGCAGTGACGAATCTCGCGCGTGCGATGGACGAGTTGAAGGAAGCCGGAGTCTGGATCGCGGGCGCCAGCGGCGATGCGCAGACGCCGCTTTACGATCTGACGCTGACCGGTCCGCTGGCGTGGGCGCTCGGCGCCGAGGGCGAAGGGCTGCGGCGGCTGACACGCGAGCGCTGCGACTGGCTCGCTCGCATCCCGCTCGCC
>JBKBSH010000443.1:0-2154 GCA_046291795.1 Burkholderiaceae bacterium
GCGGCTCGCTCCCGGCGCGGATGCCGAAGCGGTTCGCAGCCACATCGCCGACTGGCTCTACTTCAACGTCTACACGACCGAGGAGGAGCGCACGCTGATGCTCGAAGGGCGGCTGCGGCGGATGTCGGCCGTGCTCGCGCTGTTCCGCGCGCTGCTGGTGATCGTGTCGATCGTCATCATCGCGTTGATCGTCTACGTGCTGACGATCGAGAAGATCAGGTCGATCGCGACGTTGAAGCTCATCGGCGCGCCGAACTTCGTCATCGTGCGGCTGATTCTGGAGCAGTCGCTGGCGCTGACCTTCGCGAGCTTCGCGCTGGCGTACGCGCTGCGCGAGCTGATCGCGCCGCGCTTCCCGCGTACGCTGACGTTCGTTCCCGAAGAAACGGCAGCGACGTTTCTCGTGATGCTCGTCGGCGGCGTGGTCGCCAGCTTCATGGCGATCTGGCACGCGCTGCGCACGCCGCCGCAACTCGCCCTGGGCGGCTCATGACGATGCCGGTGCTCCAGGTCGTCGGCGTGAGCAAGACCTTCGGCAGCGGCGAGCTGGCGGTGCAGGCGCTCAAGCCCGCGACGTTCAGTGTCGACGCCGGCGAACTCGTGGCGTTGCTGGGGCCGAGCGGATCGGGCAAGAGCACGCTGCTGCTGTCGATCAGTCTGATCCTTGAGCCGACGGCAGGGCGGATCGTGATCAACGGGCAAACCGTCTACGACGACGGCTGGACCGGCGTCGACGAACGTGCTTTCCGCCGCCGCAATATCGGCTTCATCTTCCAGAGCCACAACCTGATCCCGTTCTTGACCGCGCAGGAAAACGTCGCGCTCGCGCTGCAGTTGAACGGTGTGGCCCGGCGCGAAGCCGCGCGCCGCGCGAGGGAGCTGCTGGGCTATCTGGAGATCGCGCACCGCGCCGATTCGCTGCCGGCGAATCTGTCGGGCGGCGAACAGCAGCGCGTGGCGATCGGTCGCGCGCTCGCCAACGAGCCGCCGCTCGTGCTCGCCGACGAGCCGACCGCCGCGCTCGACACAGAACGCGGGTCGAAAGTGATGGCGCTGTTGCGCAGGATCGCGCGCGAGCGGCGCTCTGCGGTGATCACCGTCACGCACGACCACCGGATGATCAAAGGCTTCGATACCGTCTACCACCTCGACGACGGCCGCTTGTCGCGGATGGACGCCGCCGCGGGCGCGGTGTAGCGATTCTCGACGCGCGGGACACGCAACGACGAAGTGCGCAGCACGCGGTGCTTCTGCGCGGCGGACGATGCCCGCCTCGTCAGTCGCGGGCGTCGCTCACGCGGGTCGGTGCCGCCGATCGAGCACGCCCATCTACTTGCCGAGCGTGCTCATGTGCGAGCCGACCAGCGGGATCCGGCGGCCGGGAAGCAGCATGTTCCAGTAGATCGGCTTGAACGCGAGCTTGCCCAGGTGATCGAGCCGCGTTTCCTTCAGCAGCGACAGCGGACCGATCACCGGCAGCGGGAACTTGCCGGGCACCGGCTCGATGTCGTAGTTGAAGTCGATCAGGATCGCCTTGCCGTGACCGGCTTTGACGAAGCAGTTGGCGTGGCCGTCGCGGAGCGTTCGGTAACCGCTTGCCTGCAACGGCAGCTACGGGATGCCCGGCGGTTGCGCGTGCTTCGGCGAGTTTCCGATCAGCTTGACGCGCAGGTCCAGGCGCTTGCGGCACGGCTGTCGGCTGAGCCCGGCCGGACGCCGCGCCCCGGCGAATGACCTACGATGACGAACGCAGCCCCGCCACGACCCGCGATGAAACAGGCCTGCACGACGCTGACCGTCCAGACCGCAGGCCGCGGCCTGGTCGAGATCACGCGCCGCGTCGCCGACTGGGTGCGCGGATCCGGTGTCCGCACCGGACTGCTGACGCTGTTCATCCGGCATACGTCGGCGAGCCTGCTGGTCCAGGAAAACGCCGACCCCGAAGTTCGGCGCGATCTGGAGCGCTTCTTGGCGAGGCTCGTCCCCGACGGCGACCCGCTTTTCGAGCACGCAGCCGAAGGTCCCGACGACATGCCGGCGCACGTGCGCGCGGCGCTGACGCAGACGCAGATATCCGTTCCGGTGATCGACGCTGCGCTCGCGCTCGGCGCCTGGCAGGGGATCTACGTCTACGAACATCGGCGGCGCGGGCAC
>JBKBSH010000444.1:0-2141 GCA_046291795.1 Burkholderiaceae bacterium
GTCGAGCTGAGCGAGGCCTTCCGCGAACGGATGAAAGGTGCGATCGTGGGACTGCAGATCACTGTGGAGCGCCTCGAAGGCAAGTTCAAGCTCAGCCAGAACCGGCCCGCGCAGGACCGCGCGAACGTGATCGCCGCAATGGACGGCGGCGGCGAAGCCGAACGCGCGCTGGCCGCATGGATGCGCCGGCTCGGGATCGACGGGGCCGGCTGACGCGGTGAGCGCGGCCGTTCAGGCCGCCGCCTCGCCGAGATACGCTTCGCGCACTTTCGGATCGTTCAGCAGCGACTTCGCGTCGCCGGCCAGCGTGATCAGCCCCGAGTCCATCACGTAAGCGCGGTGCGCGGCCTCGAGCGCGAGCCGGGCGTTCTGTTCGACCAGCAGGATCGGGATCTTCTGCGCCGAGACCGCGCGCACGACCTCGAAGATCTTCTCGACCATGATCGGCGCCAGCCCCATCGACGGCTCGTCCATCAGCAGCAGCTTGGGCCGGCTCATCAACGCGCGCGCCATCGCCAGCATCTGCTGCTCGCCGCCGGACAGCGTGCCGGCGAGTTGTCTCGCGCGTTCCTTGAGCCGCGGGAAAGTCTCGAACATCCGCTCCATGTCCGCCTTGATGCCCGCGTCGTCGTTGCGCGAGAACGCGCCCATCTGCAGGTTTTCGGTGACCGTCATCCGCGCGAACACGCCGCGGCCCTCGGGCACCATCGCCAGACCGGCCTGCAGCAGCCGGTACGGTGCCATTCCGTGGGTCGAGCGGCCCATGTACTCGATCGCACCGCTCCACGCCTGCGTTCCGGTGATCGCCTTCAGCGTCGTCGTCTTTCCGGCACCGTTGGCACCGATCAGCGTGACGAGTTCGCCTTCGCGGATCTCGAGGTCGATGCCCTTGACCGCCTGAATTCCGCCATAGGCGACCTTCAGCCCGGATACGCGAAGGACAACGTCACTCATACTCGGACCTCCAATGCGCGCTCGCTCCCCGGGAGGGGAGGGACGGGGAGGGGCGGGCCGAACCTGCGCCCGGGCGGGCGGAGCGCGCACCGCCCGGACCGCCATAGGCGACCTTCAGCCAGGAGACTTTCAGAACGACCCCGCTCATGCAACCTCCTTCGTCGCCACGCTGCTGTGCGAGCCGCCGAGATACGCCTCGATCACCGCCGGATTGCGCTGCACGTCGGCCGGCGTGCCTTCGGCGATCATCTTGCCGTAATCGAGCACGGTGACGCGGTCGCACAGGCCCATCACGAGCTTCACGTCGTGCTCGATCAGCAGGATCGTCACGCCATCCTTGCAGATGTTCTCGATCAGCGACCGCAGCGACATCTTCTCGGTCGCGTTCATGCCGGCGGCCGGTTCGTCGAGCGCGAGCAGCTTGGGGTCGGTCGCGAGCGCGCGGGCGATCTCGAGTCGCCGCTGGTCGCCGTAGGCGAGCGTGCGCGCCTGATAATCGGCGTAGCGGGCGATGCCGACGTACTCGAGCAGTTCCAGCGACCGGCGCCGGATCGCCGCCTCTTCCTCGCGCGTGCGCCTGGTTCGCAACACCGCGCCGAGCGCGGTCGCCTTCGTCCGCACGTGGCGGCCGACCATCACGTTCTCCAGCGCGGTCATCTCGGGGAACAGGCGGATGTTCTGGAACGTCCGCGCGATCCCGGCCTCGGCGACCTTGTGCGGCTCGGTCGGCGAGTACGGCTTGCCGTCCAGCTCGAACGTGCCCGAGTCGGGCTGGTACAGGCCCGTGATCACGTTGAAGAAGGTCGTCTTGCCGGCGCCGTTCGGACCGATGAGCCCGTAGATCTGCCCGCGCTCGATCACGAGCCCCACGTCCGACAGCGCCTGCAGTCCGCCGAAGCGCTTGTTGACGCCGCTGACCCTGAGCATTGGATGACTCATCGCGGCCTCACGCGGTTTGCGCTTTGGCGTCGGCGCGACCGAGCCGGGTCGTCGGGTTCAGGCCGTGCTCGGGCGCAGGCCACAGGCCTTTCGGCCGGTACAGCATGATCACGACCATCGCCAGCCCGTACAGCAGCATTCGCAAGACTTCGGCGTCGATCAGCACCTTGCCGAAGAGCTGCTGCTGAACCGGTACGACCGTGTGGCGCAGCACTTCCGGGAAAATCGCCAGCAGCAGCGCACCGAGC
>JBKBSH010000043.1:0-10879 GCA_046291795.1 Burkholderiaceae bacterium
GGTCGTCGGGCTGTTGCCCGTGGACAACACGGCAGCGCCCAAGCGCCTGCGCTCGCGATGCGGTGTTCGAGCCGGCGATGGCCAAGAAAAAAGGCCCGCCGGCGCGGGCCCGTGACGCCGAAGCCCGCGCGCTATTGCGGGTTCTGTACCGACTGGTACTTGACGGGCTCGCGTGCGTGGTCCTTGACGCGGTCCTTGTGGCGCAGCACCTGGCGGTCGAGCTTGTCGATCAAGTTGTCGATGGCGGCGTACATGTCCCCGTCGATCGCTTCGGCATGGATGCTGTTGCCCCGCACGCGCAGCGTCACTTCCGCCCTGTGTTGCAGCTTGTCGACCGACAGCAGCACGTCAGCCTCGATCACATGGTCGAAGTGCCGGCGGACCCGTTCCAGTTTGCCGCCCACGTAGTCGCGCAGTGCCGGAGTCACTTCGAGATGATGACCTTGGATGATGAGGTTCATGCAGCAACCCTCCTTCGACTGGATTTGGATTCGCGAGCGGCGCGCCGCCGGTGCCGGCAGGCGACCGCTACAACGCCTTGCGCATCGCCACCGGCGCGATCTTCAGCGCTTCGCGGTACTTCGCCACGGTTCGGCGCGCCACCACGATGCCCTGTTCGGCCAGCAGCTCGGCGAGTTTGCTATCGGACAGTGGGTTCTTGGGGTCTTCCGCTCCTATCAATTGCTTGATCAAGGCGCGAATCGCCGTCGAAGACGCCGCGCCGCCGGTTTCGGTCGCCACGTGGCTGCCGAAGAAGTACTTCAGCTCGAACACGCCGAGTGGCGTGGCCATGTACTTGTTGGAGGTCACGCGCGAGATCGTCGACTCGTGCAGTCCGACCGTGTCGGCGATTTCGCGCAGCACCAGCGGCCGCATCGCGATCTCGCCGTGCGTGAAGAAATTGTGCTGGCGGTCGACGATCGCCTGTGCGACGCGCACGATGGTTTCGAATCGCTGCTGGATGTTGCGGATCAGCCAGCGCGCTTCCTGCAGCCGGGCGGACCAAGACGTCTGTCCTTCCTTGCCCTTTTCGGCTTTGACGATCGCCGCGTACGCCTGGTTCACGCGCAGCCGCGGCATCACGTCGGGATTCAGTTGCGCGACCCACCGGTTTCGTATCCGCCGGACATAGATGTCGGGAACGACGTAGTCCGGCCGCGTTGTGGCAAAGCCTACCCCCGGATGCGGATTGAGTCTACGGATCAGCGCATGCGCCTCGCGCAGCGCATCGTCGTCGGTGTCGAGCAGCTTGCGCAGCTTGCCGTAGTCCCGCGCTGCGAGTAGCGGCAAGTGCTCGCTGACGATCCGTTTCGCGAGCGCGAGTACAGCCTGCGCCTCGGGTGAGGCCGACGGCCGGTGCAGTGCATCGAGCTGGATGGCCAGGCATTCGGCGGCGTTGCGCGCGCCGACGCCTGGGGGGTCGAAGCTCTGCAGCAGCGCCAGTGCCGTGGTCAGTTCGTCGAGTTCGACCCCCGCTTCGGGCGGACATAGCGCGAGCAGTTCGTCGAGCGGTGTGGCAAGGTAGCCGTCGTCGTCGAGCGCCTCGATCAGCAGCTCGACCAGCGCGCGGTCGCGGGCCGAGGCGGTCGTCACCGCGAGCTGCGTGCGCAGGTGCTCGCCCAGCGTGGGGTGCGTGCAGGCCCACGACAGCGGGCCCTCGTCGTCGTCGTCACCGCGATCGGCGCGACCGCCGCCGCCCCAGTCGAGCAGGCTGCCGTCCCCCTCCGCGCCGTTGCGCGGTTCGGTTTCGCTTTCGGGCGTCGCGGCGTCGCCGGATTCGCCCGGCGTTTCGGTATCCCGGCTTGGCGCAGCGCCGAACGTGATCGCGCCGTCGGCAGCGACCCGCAGCGGTGTGGCGAGCGGATCGTCGTCGCGCTCGAGCAGCGGGTTGTCGGCGAGCGCCTGTTCGATCTCCTGGTTCAGCTCGAGCGTTGAAAGCTGGAGCAGCCGGATCGACTGCTGCAGTTGCGGCGTCAGCGCCAGATGTTGCGAAAGCCTGAGCTGCAAGGCGTTCTTCATGGCAACTGGATCGGTCCGGCCGCTACATTCTGAAGTGCTCGCCGAGGTAGACGCGCCGCACGCTTTCGTTCTCGACGATCTCCTCGGGGCGGCCGGCGGCGAGCACTTCGCCCTCGTTGATGATGTAAGCGTGATCGCAGATGCCGAGCGTCTCGCGCACGTTGTGATCGGTGATCAGCACGCCGATTCCGCGCTCCTTGAGGAAGCGCACGATGCGCTGGATCTCGATGACCGCGATCGGGTCGACGCCGGCGAACGGCTCGTCGAGCAGGATGAAGCGCGGCCGCGCCGCGAGCGCGCGCGCGATCTCGACGCGGCGCCGCTCGCCGCCCGACAGACTCAGCGCGGGGTTCGTTCGCAGGTGCGTGATCTGCAGGTCGGTGAGCAGCTCGTCGAGTCTGGCGTCGACGACCTCGGGTGCGAGCGGCCGGCCGCGCTCGTCGAGCTGCAGCTCGAGCACCGCGCGGATGTTCTCCTCGACCGTCCGACGCCGGAACACCGACGCTTCCTGCGGCAGGTACGAAAGCCCCATGCGCGCGCGCCGATGGATCGGCAGGTGCGCGATCGACCGGCCGTCGAGGGTGATGCGCCCGCCGTCCATCGGAACGAGGCCGACGACCATGTAAAAGCACGTCGTCTTGCCCGCGCCGTTGGGACCGAGCAGTCCGACGACCTCCCCCGCCTCGACCGCCAGCGAGACATCCTTGACGACGACGCGGCTGCCGTAGCGCTTGTGCAGGTTCTCGATCAGCAAGCGGCTGCGCGCGGGCGCGCCGGCCGGTTTGACGCCGGGCGCGACGGCCGGGCCGGTCGCCACGTCGTTCATCGGGCGGGTGCCGGTGCGACCGGCGCGGGTTTGAGATTCGCCGGCGGCGCGGCGTGCGGACTTGCATCGCGCGGCGCGATGATCGTTCGCACGCGGCCGTCGCCCTGCGCCGAGCCGGCCGCGCCTTCGGCCCAGTACTTCGAGTTGCGGCTGTCGTAGACGATCAGGCTGCCGGCGAGCTCGTCGCGCGGCTGCCCGTTTTCGAGGCGCCGCCACTGCGCGCGGCCGATGAACTTCACCGTCTCGGCGCGCTCGTCGTATTCGATTCGCTCCGCGTAGCCTTCGACGTATTCGTCCACACCGGGCGTGGTCGCGTCGCGCCGTTGGCGAAAGCTGGCGAGCTTGCCCGGCGCGGCGGTCACGACCGCGTACCGGTAGCGCTCGGGATCCTCGCGCAGTTCCATCCGCTCGCCGGTGATACGCAGCGTGCCGCGCGTCAGCACCACGTCGCCCGAATAGACGACCGTCTGATTCAAGTCGTCGCCGTCGAAGCGGTCCGCGACGATCTGCGTAGGCTTTTCGCGGTCCGCGCGTTCGGCGTGCGCGACCGCCAACGGTGCGAGCACCAGCAGCACGGTCACGCAGCGCGCGAGCAACGTTCGCATCGAAGGCTCCTCAGCGCTGCGCCGGCGGTGCCAGCTCGGTGCGCACGTTGCCGGCCATCCGCGTCGTGCGCGCGATGTTGTCCAGCTCGAGACGGTCGGCGCGCATGCGGTCGGGACCGCGTTCGAGTTCGACCGGCTGGTCGGTCCAATAGCGGTCCTCGTCGGGCAGCGCGAGCAGGTACTCGGTCGCCAGCCGCAGCGGGGGCTCGGTCCCGTCGGCTGCGCGCGTCAGCAGCACCGAACCGCGCAGGTGCACGCGCTCGCCGGCATTTTCCACGCGCGCGCGTTGCGCGCGTGCTTCGATCTGCGGGCGGTCCGGCCGCAGGCTGACCAGCCGCGGGCTGGCCAGTTCGATGTCGTCGTCTTCGGCGAAGTGCGTGAGCCGCTCGGCGAACAGCTTGTGTTTGGCGCGACCCGCTTCGTCGAACTGCGTCAACACCAGCCGGTCGACGACGAAGTCCGGCGTGCCGGGTGCGGCCCGCTCGGCGGCGGGTGCACGCCGCAGCATCCGCGAGTACCAGAAGCTCGTCGCGGTGACCGCGGCGAGCAGCACGATCGCGATCAGCATCGTCAAACGATCACGCACGCACGACCCCGGCGCGATGTTGCGCGAGCAGCTCGTCGAACTTGCCCTGCGCGCGAACGATGAACTCGGCGAGCGCGCGCACCGCGCCGCGCCCGCCCGGCTGCGGCGCGATCCAGTGCGCGATCGCCTTGACCTCGTCGGCCGCGTCGGCGACCGTCGCGGCGAAGCCGGCGCGCGCCAGCACCGGCAGATCGGGCCAGTCGTCGCCGATGTAGCCGCAGCGGTCGGCCGGGACCATCGTCGCGGCGAGCAACTGCTCGAAACCGGCGAGCTTGTCGGAGGCGCCCTGCAGCACGCGCTCGACGCCGAGCTCGCGCGCGCGCACGGCGACGATCTCGGACCTGCGCGCGGTCAGCATCGCGACCTCGACGCCCGCGTCGCGCAGCAGCTTGATGCCGTGGCCGTCGCGCACGTTGAAATTCTTCAGCACTTCGCCGTGGCCGCCGTAGCAGAGCTGTCCGTCGGTCAGCACGCCGTCGACGTCCAGGATCATCAGCCGCACGCGCGCGGCTCGCGCGGCGGCCGTGTTCGTGACAGGGGCCGGCATCGCCTCAGAGCACCTTCGCTGCGGTCAGATCGTGCATGTGCAGCGCGCCGACGAGCCTGCCGTCGTCGACGACCAGCAGCTGGTTGCGCAGCGTGCGGTCGAGCAGCTCGGCCGCTTCGGCCGCGAGCTGGCCGGGGCGCACGGTCAGCGGATCGCGCGTCATCACGTCGGCGATGCGCAGCGCGCGCACGTCGCCGGCGCGTTCGAGCAGCCGCCGCAGGTCGCCTTCGGTGAAGATGCCCGCAACGCGGCCGTCGCCGTCGACGATCGCGGTCATGCCGATTTTCTTGCGCGTGATCTCGTGCACGGCGTCCATCACGCTCGCGTCGATCGGCACGCTCGGCACCGC
Source organism: Burkholderiaceae bacterium (assembly GCA_046291795.1). Lineage (GTDB taxonomy): Bacteria > Pseudomonadota > Gammaproteobacteria > Burkholderiales > Burkholderiaceae_F > DSNY01. The sequence continues at coordinate 4,933 of JBKBSH010000043.1, forward strand.
ATCGCCGGTGCGCATGATGTCGGCCACGCGCGTCAGCAGTTTGCGGCCGAGCGCGCCGCCCGGATGCGAGCGCGCGAAGTCCTCCGGGCCGAAGCCGCGCGCGTCCAGGCACGCGATCGCGAGCGCGTCGCCGAGCGCGAGCATCGCGGCCGTCGACGAAGTCGGCGCCAGGTTCAGCGGGCACGCCTCCTTGTCGACGCGGCAGTCCAGGTGGACGTCGGCGTGGCGCGCGAGCGACGAGCCCACGCGGCCCGTCATCGCGATCATCGGCGTGCCCTCGCGCTTGACGATCGGCACGACGGTCAGCAGTTCGGCCGACTCGCCCGAATACGACAGCGCGACGAACACGTCGCCGCCCGCGACCATGCCGAGGTCGCCGTGCGCCGCCTCCGCAGCGTGCACGAACAGCGCGGGCGTGCCGGTCGACGCGAAGGTCGCCGCGATCTTGCGCGCGATGTGCCCGCTCTTGCCGATGCCGCTGACCACGACGCGCCCGCGGCAGCCGAGCAGCAGGTCGACCGCGCGCATGAAATCGGCGTCGATGCGATCCGCGAGCGCGGCGACGGCCTGCGCCTCGATCGCAATGACCTGCCGCGCGAGCTGCAGCGCGGAGTCGCGGGCTTTCGTGCGGTTCGGCGGGGGCGCGGCGCGCTCCATCGTGACTGGCGATCGCAAAGACGAGCGGGATTCGGGTTCGGGACCGGCGCGGCCGATGATACTCTTGCCGCCGATCGCTGGCATGGCTCTTGCTGTGCTCCGGCGCCTTCCGTCGAACGATGCTCTCCGCCCTCGAACTGACGCTGCTGCTGCTCGCCGCTTCCGTGCTCGGCGTCGTCGTCTTCCGGCTCGCCAACCTGCCGCCGATGCTCGGCTATCTGGCCGTGGGCATCCTGATCGGACCGCACGCGCTCGGCGTCGTGCCCGACCTCGAGCAGACCCGCTATCTGGCCGAGTTCGGCGTCGTGTTCCTGATGTTCTCGATCGGGCTCGAGTTCTCGCTGCCGAAGCTGCGCTCGATGCGGCGCATCGTCTTCGGGCTCGGACTCACGCAGGTCGCGGCGACCGTCGCCGCCGTGATGCTCACGGGCCTGGTGGTCCACCGTTTCTTCGCGCACGTGTTCGACATCAGCCCGGCGGGCGCATTCGCGCTCGGCGGCGCGCTGGCGATGTCGTCGACCGCGATCGTGATGAAGCTGCTCGCCGAGCGGCTCGAACTCGAAACCGAGCACGGACGCCGCGTCGTCGGCGTGCTGCTGTTCCAGGATCTCGCGGTCGTGCCGCTGCTCGTGATCGTTCCGGCGCTGGCGCGCCAGCCCGAAAGCGTCGCGCCGGCGCTCGGCTTCGCGCTGCTGAAGACCGCGGCGCTGCTCACGGTGCTGCTGGTCGGCGGGCAATGGGTGATCCGCAACTGGTTCCACGTCGTCGCCAAGCGGCGTTCGCACGAGCTGTTCACGCTGAACCTGCTGCTGGTGACGCTCGGACTGGCGTGGCTCACCGAACTCGCCGGGCTGTCGCTCGCGCTCGGCGCGTTCATCGCCGGCATGCTGATCGCCGAGACCGAGTACCGCCACCAGGTCGAGGAGGACATCAAGCCCTTCCGCGACGTGCTGCTGGGGCTGTTTTTCGTGACGACCGGAATGCTGCTGAACGTCGGCGTGGTGTTCGCGCAGCTCGGCTGGGTACTGCTCGCGCTGCTGGTCCCGACCTCGTTCAAGTTCGCGATGATCGTGGGGCTGGCACGCGCCTTCGGTGCCGCGGCGGGAACGGCGATTCGTGCCGCGTTGCCGCTCGCCACCGCGGGCGAGTTCGGCTTCGTCTTGCTGAACCAGGCGGGCGGCCTGAAGCTTGTTCCGGCGGAACTGATGCAGGTCGTGCTCGCAGCGATGCTGCTGTCGATGCTGGCGACCCCCTTCCTGATGCAGTACAGCGACCGCATCGCGATGCGCTTCGTTGCCTCGGAGTGGATGCAGCGTGCGCTCGAGCTGCACCGGGTCGCGACGCGCTCGATGGCGACGGAAAGGCACGTCGTGATCTGCGGATTCGGGCGGACCGGCCAGCACCTCGCGAAGATGCTCGACCAGGAAAGCATTCCCTACGTCGCGCTCGACCTCGATCCCGATCGCGTTCGCGAGGCGTCGGCCGCGGGCGAGTCGGTCGTCTACGGCGACGCCGCGCGGCGCGAGACGCTGGTGGCCGCCGGCGTGGCGCGAGCGGCGGCGCTGGTCGTGACCTACGCCAACACGGCCTCGGCGCTGAAGGTGATTCACTTCGCCCACGAGATCAATCCGCGATTGCCGATCATCGTGCGCACCGCCGACGACACCGATCTGAACAAGCTGCTCGCCGCAGGCGCGACCGAGGTCGTTCCGGAGATCTTCGAAGGCAGCCTGATGCTCGGCTCGCACGCGCTCGTGCTGCTCGGCGTGCCGCTGCAGCGGGTCGTCCGGCGCGTGCGCGAAGCGCGCGACTCGCGCTACCGGCTGTTGCGCGGATACTTCCACGGTGCCGACGAGCGCGACGAGTTCGACGAGCAGGCGCATGTGCGGCTGCATTCGGTGCCGATCGAGGCGGGCGCGGCCGCCGTCGGCCGCTCGCTGCGAGAGCTCAAGCTCGACGAGGTCGGCGCGGAAGTCGCCGCGATCCGGCGACACGGAATCCGTGGCGAGGATCCGGCGCCCGAGACCGTGCTGCGCGACGGCGACGTCGTCGTGCTGCGCGGTGCGCCCGAGGCGATCGAACTGGCCGAAGCGCGGCTGCTGCAGAAGTAGCGCGCGGTCGGACGGGTGCGGATCCGTTACGACGCCGGCGGCAGATACCGCAGCATGATCGCCGCCAGATCCGCGTTCGTGTAAGGCTTCGATACGTGTTCGTCCATCCCGACGTCGAGACTCCTGCGCCGATCGTCGGGCAGCGCATTGGCAGTCAGCGCGACGATCGGCACGCGCGAACGGCCGCCGTTCGCTTCTTCGGCGCGCCAGGTGCGCGTGGCCGTGTAGCCGTCCATGCGCGGCATCTGGATGTCCATCAGGACGAGGTCGAAGCCCCCTGCGCGCAGCCGGTCGAGCGCCTCGAAGCCGTCGCAGGCGACCTCGACATCGACGCCCAGCGCTTCGAGCGTCGTACGGGCGACGACGGCGTTGACCGCGTTGTCCTCGACGAGGAGCACGCGGCCGGCGAATCGGGGCAGAAACGTTTGCATCGAATGCGGTTGACGCGCTCGCGGCGGGCGATTCCGGGACGCCGGCGCCGCGCGTGCGATGACCTGCCGGGCTCGTGCCATGCTGCCGGTCGGCGCGGCCGACGATGGCCCGAGTTGCGCGCGTAGCGCCGCGCTATTCCGGACATCAAGCGAAGCCCGACGGGGCCGGCGCGCTGCGACCCCGGCTGCCCGTGCCGCCGATCGCTACGCGGCTTTGCGCTCGCGACCCCGCGCGAGCGCGGCCGCGAGGTAACGCCCGGTGTAGCTCGCCGGGTTCGCGGCGACCTCCTCAGGCGCGCCGGCGGCGACGATTCGCCCGCCGGCGTCGCCGCCTTCCGGGCCGAGGTCGATCACCCAGTCCGCGGTCTTGATCACGTCGAGGTTGTGCTCGATCACGACGACCGTGTTGCCCGCGTCGCGAAGCCGGTGCAGCACGCGCAGCAGCAGATCGATGTCTTGAAAGTGCAGTCCGGTCGTCGGCTCGTCGAGGATGTACAGCGTGCGTCCCGTGTCGCGCTTCGACAGTTCGAGCGACAGCTTCACGCGCTGCGCCTCGCCGCCCGACAGCGTGGTCGCGCTCTGCCCGAGCCGGATGTAGCCGAGACCGACGTCGGCGAGCGTGTGCAATTTGCGCGCGATCGCGGGAACGGCCTTGAAGAATTCCGCCGCCTGCTCGACCGTGAGGTCGAGCACCTGCGCGATGTTCAGACCCTTGTAGAGCACCTCGAGGGTTTCGCGGTTGTAACGCGCGCCGTGGCAGGTATCGCAGGTCACGTAGACGTCGGGCAAAAAGTGCATCTCGACGTGAATCGACCCGTCGCCCTGGCACGCCTCGCAACGCCCGCCCTTGACGTTGAACGAGAAGCGGCCGGCTTCGTAGCCGCGCTCGCGCGCGGTCGGCGTGCCGGCGAACAGCTCGCGGATCGGCGTGAACAGCCCCGTGTACGTGGCCGGATTGCTGCGCGGCGTGCGGCCGATCGGGCTCTGGTCGACGCTGATGATCTTGTCGAAGTGCTCGACCCCTTCGATCGATTCGTACGGCTCGGGCTCGGCCGCCGAACCGTGCAGCTGGCGCGCGACCGCCGCGGCGAGCGTGTCGTTGATCAAGGTCGACTTGCCGGAGCCCGACACACCCGTCACGCAGACGAACAGGCCGACCGGCAGCTCGAGATCGACGTTCTTCAGGTTGTTGCCGCGCGCGCCCGCGAGCTTGAGCCAGTGCAGTCCGGGACGCGCGCGCGACGTCGGAACGGCGATCCGTTTGCGGCCTGCCAGGTACGCGCCGGTCAGCGACTCGGGCGACGCCTCGATCTCCTGCGGCCGGCCCTGCGCGACGATGCGGCCGCCGTGTTCGCCCGCGCCGGGACCCATGTCGACGACGTGGTCGGCCGCACGGATCGCATCCTCGTCGTGCTCGACGACGATGACCGTGTTGCCGAGGTCGCGAAGCTGCTTCAGCGTGCCGATCAGCCGGTCGTTGTCGCGCTGGTGCAGCCCGATCGACGGTTCGTCGAGCACGTACATCACGCCCGTCAGTCCCGACCCGATCTGCGAGGCGAGCCGGATCCGCTGCGATTCGCCGCCCGAGAGCGTGTCGGCAGCGCGGTCGAGCGTCAGATACGTGAGCCCGACGTCGTTCAGGAATTTCAGTCGCGCCGCGATCTCGCGAACGACGCGGCCGCCGATCTCCCCCTTCGCGCCGTCCAGGCGCAGCGCAGCGAAGTAATCGCGCGCATCGGCAAGCGTCATCCGCTCGACTTCGTAGATCGCGCGGCGTCGATCGCCTTCGCCGACGAAGACGAAGCGCGCCTCGCGCCGCAGGCGAGTGCCGTCGCACGCCGGGCAGGGCTTGACCGTGCGGTATTTGGCGAGCTCTTCGCGGACGGCCTGCGAGTCGGTTTCGCGCCACCGACGATCCATGTTCCGCAGAACGCCTTCGAACGGGTGCCGGCGGACGATCTTGCGGCCCCTTTCATTCGTGTATGAAAAAGCGATCTCGACGTCGCCGCTGCCGTGCAGGACCTGCTGGCGGAACGCGGCCGGAAGCGCCTCCCACGGCTGATCGATGTCGACCTTCGCGTGCCGGGCGAGCGCGGCGAGCATCTGGAAGTAGTACTGGTTGCGCGCATCCCAGCCGCGGATCGCGCCGCTGGCGAGCGAAAGCTCCGGATGCGCGACGACGCGCCGCTCGTCGAAGAATTCGACGGCGCCCAACCCGTCGCAGCCCGGACACGCGCCGGCCGGGTTGTTGAAGGAAAACAGGCGCGGCTCGAGTTCGGCCAACGAGTAGCCGCAGATCGGGCAGGCGTAGCGGTCCGAGAACACCGTTTCGGTGCCGTTGTCCGTGTCGAGCAACAGCGCACGGCCGCAGGCCAATCGCAGCGCGGTTTCGAACGACTCTGCGAGCCGCTGCCGCGCATCGGGCCGCGCCTTCAGCCGGTCGACGACCACGTCGATCGAGTGTCTTTCGTTCTTCGCGAGCGCGGGGAGGTCTTCGGCCTCGACGATCGCGCCGTCGATGCGAAAGCGCACGAACCCCTGCGCCTGGAGATCGTCGAACACCTCCGCGAAATCGCCCTCGCGCTCGCGCACGACGGGGGCCAGGATCACGAGCCTTGCGTCGGCGGGCGCCGCAAGCGCCGCGTCGACCATCTGCGACACGCTTTGCGCAGCGAGCGCCTGGTCCGGATGGTCGGGGCAGTGCGGCTCGCCGACGCGTGCGTACAGCAGCCGCAGGTAGTCGTGAAT
>JBKBSH010000445.1:0-2128 GCA_046291795.1 Burkholderiaceae bacterium
ACCTGCCTCCGGCCGATGAGCTGCCCGCCGAGGAGAAGCTGCACGCGCGCTCGATCATGCTGTCCAGCCATCGGCTCGGGCTGATCGCGAAGATGGATCTGGTGGAGGCCGAAGACGGTTTCGTCGTGCCGGTGGACTACAAGCACGGCAAGCGCCCGCACGTGGCCGGCGGCGCATACGACCCGCAGCGCGTTCAGCTTTGCGCGCAGGCGCTGATCCTGGAAGAGCACGGCTACCGCGTGCGCGAAGGGGTGCTTTACTACGCGGGCAGCCGCGAGCGCGTGCGCGTGGAGTTCGACGAGGCGCTGCGCGCGCTGACGCGCAACGCCATCGACGGCCTGCGGCTGGTCGCCGCCGGCGGCACGATTCCGCCGCCGCTGGTCGACAGCCCCAAGTGTCCACGCTGCTCGCTCGTCGGCATCTGTCTTCCGGACGAAGTCAACTTCCTGCAGCGCGAACAGACGCCGCCGCGGCCGCTCGCGGTGGCGCGCGACGAAGCCATGCCAGTGTACGTGCAGGCGCAGCGGGCCAAGGTGAGCAAGAGCGGTGAGACGCTGGAGGTGTCGGTCGACGAGCAGAAAGTCTCCGGCGCGCGGCTGGCGGAAGTGTCGCAGCTCGTGCTGATGGGCAACGTGTACGTGACCACACCCACACTGCACGCGCTGATGGAGCGCGAGATCACGGTCTCCTGGCACAGCTTCGGCGGGTGGTTCATCGGCCACACGATCGGCACCGGGCACAAGAACGTGGAGCTGCGCACCGCGCAGTATCGTGCCAGCTTTGACGACGCGCGCTGCCTGCGGATCGCGCGCGGGCTGGTGGCCGCCAAGATCCAGAACGCGCGCACGCTGCTGCGGCGCAACTGGAAGACCGGCGATCCGCCGGAGCCACTGCTCGACGAGTTCAAGCGCGACATCGACCAGGCGCGCCGCGCCGGCAGCGTGGCCGAGCTGCTCGGCGTGGAGGGCAACGCGGCGGCGCGATACTTTCGCCACTTCAAGCAGATGCTCAGTGCCGATGCGAGCGAGGGGTTCGGCTTCGACTTCGAGCGCCGCAACCGCCGGCCGCCGACCGATCCGGTCAACGCGTTGCTGTCCTTCGCGTATGCGCTGCTCGTGCGCGCGTGGACCGTGACGCTTTCGGCGGTGGGTCTCGATCCGTACCGCGGCTTCTACCATCAACCGCGCTACGGCCGCCCGGCGCTGGCGCTCGACCTGATGGAGCCTTTTCGGCCGCTGGTCGCCGATTCGAGCGTGATCCAGGCGATCAACAACGGCGAAGTCAAACCGTCCGACTTCGTGAGCGCTGCCGGTAGCGTGGCGTTGGATGGCGATGGTCGCAAGCGCTTCATTGCCGCGTTCGAGCGGCGGCTCGGTCACGAGGTGACGCACCCGCTGTTCGGCTACAAGGTCAGCTATCGGCGACTGCTGGAGTTACAGGCGCGGCTGTTCGGCCGCTATCTGCTCGGGGAACTCGCCGAATATCCGAACTTCGTCACACGTTGAAGCGGGGCGTGCGTGGACGAGCGGCTGTACATCGTCACCTACGACATCGGCGATCCGAAGCGCTGGCGGGCCGTGTTCAAGCTGCTGCACGGCTACGGCGAGTGGGCGCAACTGTCGGTGTTCCAGTGCCGGCTGTCGCTGCGCCGGCACGCCGAGATGATTGCGACCCTTGACCAGATCATTCACCATGCCGACGATCACGTTCTGGTGATCGACATCGGCCCCGCCGAGCGGGTCGAGCCGAAGGTGGTGAGCCTGGGCAAGCGCCCGTTCGAGCCGGTAGCGCGCGAGCCGGTGATCGTGTGAGGTTTTCTCGCCGCGGCGGCGCGAGCGGTCGGGTGCGGCGCCGTGCCGTCACGAGCGCTCGCAACGATGCAAGTTCTTTAACAAACTGGAAAAATTACGGACGGCAGCCCCTGCGGGTGCCGTTCTTGACTAGACTTGCCGTGCGTGATGCGCCAGCGCTCGCAGCACGCCTTGCAAGGCCAAGCCGGATGTGAATCTGCGAGCGAGCCGTTTTCCGCGGTGAAGAGCCGCGGCCTCATTGAAGCCCCGAATCGATCCCTCGCGTGAAGTATCCGGGTCAGTTTTCCGCGGTGAAGAGCCGCGGCCTCATTGAAGCC
>JBKBSH010000446.1:0-2126 GCA_046291795.1 Burkholderiaceae bacterium
GAAGCGATCGCGAACAACCCGGACGTCGCGATGGCGCTGATCTCGACGCTGATCGACCGCGCGCGGATCGCCACCGACAACGTCAAGAACCTGGCGCTGATGGACGTCTACGGCCGCGTCGCGCGGCTGCTGCTGTCGCTCGCGAAGGAACAGCCCGACGGCAAACTCGTGGTGCCCGAGCGCATGACGCAGCAGGACATCGCCGACCGGGTCGGCGCTTCGCGCGACATGATCAGCCGCATCTTCAAGGACCTGACCGTCGGCGGATACATCACCGTCGTCGACCGTCAGATCACGATCAATCGCAAGCCGCCGGCACGCTGGTAGGCACCGCTCGGCTGCCGCAGTCCGGCACCGGCGCATCGACTTCCCGATGGCATCTGCCGATCTCGACGAGCGTTTCGCGCGGACGCTGCATCATCGCAACGCATCGCTCGCAGCAGGCGATCCGCTCGCACCGCCGATCGTGCCCGCCAGCGCGTACTGGCTGCCCGGCGAACCCTCGGGCCGGTATCAGTACGGCCGGTGGGCGAACCCGACCTGGACCGCGCTCGAAGGCGCGCTGGCCGAACTCGAAGACGCCGAGGTCGTCACGCTGCCTGCGGGGATGGCGGCGATCGCCGCGGTGTTCTACGCGACGCTGCGTCAGGGCGACCGCGTGCTGTTGCCTTCCGACGGCTACTACACGACGCGCGCGCTGGCCGAGAAGTTCCTGGCGCCGCTCGGTGTGGAGTTCGCCACCTGCCCGACCGTTGAAGTCGACCGCGCGCCGCTCGACGGTTACCGGCTCGTCTGGCTCGAGACGCCGTCAAATCCCGGACTCGACGTCGCCGACATCGCGGCGGTGGCGTCGCGCGCGCACGCGGCCGGCGCGCTCGTCGCGGTCGACAACACGACGATGACGCCACTCGGGCAGCGACCGCTCGAACTCGGCGCGGATGTCGTCGTGTCGGCCGACACGAAAGCGGTCGCGGGCCATTCGGACGTGCTCCTCGGGCACGTGGCGGCGCACGACGCGGGCTTGATCGCGAAGATCCGAGACTGGCGGCGCTACGCCGGTTGCATTCCCGGGTCGTTCGAAGCGTGGCTCGTGCATCGCGGGCTGGAGACGCTCGAACTGCGCTTCGACCGCATGTGCAGTAACGCGCAGACGCTCGCGGAGCGGCTCGCCGACCATCCGCACGTGCGACGCGTCGCGTATCCCGGGCTCGCCGCGCATCCGGCGCATGCGCTCGCCCGCCGGCAGATGCGGCGCTTCGGCGCGCTGATCGGATTGACGCTCGCCGATCGCGATGCGGCCGAGCGCTTCATCGGCGGCTGTCGCTTCGTCCGTCCGGCGACGAGCTTCGGCGGGTTGCACACGTCGGCCGAGCGCCGCGCGCGCTGGGGCGACGCCGTCGCCGAAGGCTTCGTCCGCCTGTCGGTCGGTTGCGAGCCGCGCGAGGCCTTGTGGGCCGACATCGAGACCGCGCTGGACCGTTTGTGAAGGGCCGTCGCGGTCGATGCTGTCAGAGAATTTCCGACACCACGTCGCGGAGCCTGTCGGATCGAATTTGCCGTTGCGCCGTTGCATGATGAGCACCACTTCGCAACGAACCGGCACAGAGGAAGACATGGCCCCGACCACGGCGGAAGCAACGGACTCGACCGAAGCGCTCGCCGCTTCGCCCTTCGGACTGATGCTGCCGGAGATCGCACGTCAGATCGTCGCGCGCGTGGCGGCATCGAAGGTGCCGGGCCGCCTCTGCAGCCCGCTGTCGAATCCGAAGCTGACCGGCACGGCCGAAGACGACGACTGACGCGCGCGACGCGCCGGCCGCGGTCAGGCCGCAAACGCGCCGGCGTAGCGTTCGCGCAGCCGGTTCTTCTGCACCTTGCCCATCGCGTTGCGCGGCAATTCGTCGACGCCCCCCCCGCGCTGGGGGACCTGGTAGTTCGCTAGCCTGTCTTTCCGCGCGGCGATCACCTGCGCCGCGTCGACGGTGGCGCCGGGCCGCGGGACGATGACCGCCGCGACCGCCTCGCCGAAGTCCGGATGCGGCAGGCCGATCACCGCCGACTCGGCGACCCCGGCCATCTCGTCGATGAAGCTCTCGACCTCTTTGGGGTAGACGTTGTAGCCGCCG